>JBDSGA010000133.1:0-13103 GCA_039919235.1 Thermomonas sp.
CGACGCGGCTGCCTTGCTTCAGCGTCGCCTTCGGTTGCATCAACATCAGGTGCAGGCCACCCGGCTTCAACATCACGACGCTTTCAGCAACGATGCGCAACTCCGGGACCGCACGCATGCGGTTGATGCCATCGACGATCTTTGATTCGTGCAGCTCCACGCTGCCGTAGGCGGCACTGCTGGCGGAGACGATGGTGGCGGGCGTCGCGCACGCATTGTCGATGCGTCCGAACCCGGCCTGCATGGCCATGCCGCCGGGCATCAGGCGGATCCAGCCATCCTTGACCTGTGGTGCGCAATCGCGGGCACATGCAGACATCGGAAAACACAGCAACAACAACGCGATGCGAATGTTCATGCGCCTATGATAACAATTGTCCCGCAGCCGGAAGCCCCGCATGGCCCTCGTCGAAACCACCCTCCATGGCAACGTCCACGAACTGCGCATGTCGCGCGCACCGGTGAATGCGCTGGATCCGTCACTGTGTGAAGCGTTGACGGCCGCGATTGGCGATGCACTCGCCGCCGGTGCACAAGGCATCGTGTTGGCGGGCGGTCCGAAAGTGTTCTCGGCAGGCTTGGACGTGCCATTCCTGCTGTCGCTGGGCGATGACCAACAGGCCTTGCTGTCGGCGTGGAATGCGTTCTTCGACGCAGCGCGTGCACTTGCCAATTGCCCGGTCCCGGTCGCTGCCGCGATTGCCGGGCATGCGCCCGCAGGTGGTTGCGTGTTGGCGCTGTGTTGCGACTACCGGGTGATGGCGGATGGCCCATACCGGATTGGCCTGAACGAAACGCAAGTCGGGCTGGTGGCACCGGAGGGCATCCAGGCCCTGCTGTCGCGCGTGGTCGGCCCGCATCGCTCCGAGCGCCTGCTGGTCAGCGGCGCCTTGATCGAAGCGAGTGAGGCACAGGCGATAGGTTTGGTGGACGAATTGACCGGCATCGACGATGTCGCCACCCGTGCGCGGGTTTGGCTTGACGCGCTGCTGCAGTTGCCACGTGCGCCGGTGCTCGAAACCCGCCGCATCGCCCGCCGTGACGTGGTGGCCGCCCTGCATCCCGAACGCATCGACCTGCCCCGCTTCGTTGCTGCGTGGATGCAGCCGGATACGCAGGCCGGCTTGCGCGCGATGTTGGCGCGAATCGGCAAATAAGCCACGCCGAGCGATCTGGTTCTCGCGGTATCAAATCCCACCTCGGCTCCCATCACCTAGAAGGGAAGCGACGTGCTCAGCCGGGAAGGATCTCGAGCACCTGTTCCGCAGGACGACACATGCGCGTCCCAAGCGGGCTGGATACCAGTGGCCGCTGGATCAGCACGCGGTTGGCGAGCATCGCATCGAGCAGGGCATCGTCGGACAACGCCGGATCATCCAAACCAAGCGAATCGAATATCGTCTGCTTGCTGCGTATGGCGTCTCGTACGGACAGACCGGCGGCGGCGATGGCCTGTGCCAATCGAGATTTGTCCATGGGCGCGGTCAGGTAGTCGACCAGCACCGGTTCGATACCGGCATTGCGAATTAGCGCCAGCGTATTGCGTGAAGTACCGCAGGCAGGGTTGTGCCAGATTTCGACGTGCATCAACTGTTTCCTCTCACGAACCTGTGGCAATCGGCCGCGAGACGTCGCTGATCCAGCCACTCCAGGATCCGGTGTAAAGTCCGGCCCCCTTGAAGCCGGCACGCTCCATCGCCAACAGGTTGTGGCAGGCGGTCACGCCGGAGCCGCACATCGCCACGACATCGGAAGGCGCCCGCTCACCGAGCAAGGCCCGGAACTCTTCGGCCAGCTGCATGGGCGATTTGAAGCGGCCATCAATCAAGTTCAGCGAGTAAGGTCTATTCACGGCACCTGGCACATGCCCGGCCACCCGATCCAGCACTTCGTTTTCGCCACGGAAACGCGGTGCGGCGCGTGCATCAAGCAGCATCCCGCCGGTTTGCAGGTGAGCTTCGACCGCATCGGCATCGAACAGGCGCGAGCTGTCGAAGGATTTTTGCGCGGTGTCGTACTGGTAGCGAAGCTGCTCCGAAGGCGGGGCTGGCGACGACGAGACCGGCAAGCCGAGCGCCGTCCAGCGCGCCCAGCCACCGTCGAGCACCGCCACTTTTTCGTGCCCCAACATGCGCAGCAAAAACCATAGTCGCGCTGCGATCGCACCGTCGCCGTCGTCGTATGCGATCACTTGCGTGGTCGGGCCAATGCCCCAGCGTGACAGCCTGGCAGCCATCTGTGCGGCCGAAGGCCACGGATGCCGTCCGTCGCCCGGAGGCGTCATGTCCGACAGGTCTCGTTCCAGGTGTGCGTAGAACGCACCCGGCAAGTGAGATGCCAGGTAGGCTTGCTCGCCGGCGTTCGGATCAATCAAAGTGAAGCGGCAATCGATGATCGCCAAGTCTGAGCGACTGAGCGCCATCGCAAGCGTTTCCGCCTGCACCAGGGTTGTCCATCCGGCCATCAGGCCCTCCTTGGAGTTGCATGCACGAGGCGTTCGCGAAGGTTGAACAGGATTGAGGCGGTCACGCCCCATATTCGCTGTGGGTCATAGCGGTATTGGAGCACGCGCCGCGGCTTTCCGCCGAATTGCAGGAATTTTTCTTCCAATTGCACCGGGTCCAGCAATAACTCTAGCGGTACTTCGAAGACGTCGGCTACTTCAGCCGGATCGGGTACTGCCACGAAAGCGGGGTTGATCACCCCCAGCAACGGCAAGACGCGAAAACCTGTGATGGTCAACAAGGGGTCCAGATAGCCGAGTGCGGTGAATTGCGCCGATTGCAGGCCCACTTCCTCGTGCGCCTCCCGCATTGCCGCCGCCGCAGGACTGGCGTCGAACGTCTCGATGCGTCCGCCGGGGAAACTCACCTGGCCCGCGTGATGGCGAAGGTTGTCGTGTCTGCGCGTCAGCAACACAGTGGGAGCATGCGCATGGGCAACGACACCGACCAGGACAGCAGCTGGCAGAGGCTCACCGGGTGGCAGGAGTCCGTCGAGTTCCTCAGTGTTCCATGCGACGCCAGTCGAAGGCAGGCCCAGCGGATGCGCAGCCTGCTGCAGCCAGTCGACGAGCATGTCGGCGTCCATCACGACTCCCGGCGCAACGCGGCGCGCTGGGGCAATACCTCATCCATCATGCGCAGGCGGGCGTCGTCGTTCATCGTCGTCCATTGCGCGATTTCCACACCAGTCCGATGGCAGCCTGCGCACAGACCATCGTCTTCGAGGTTGCAGATGCCGGTGCAGGGACTGAGCACGGCGCGGTACTGGTCAGTCATGGCACTCAGGTTACGGACATGGGCTGTTTCGAACAAACCCATGCCCGAATGTGCGATGCGCCGGCAAGCCGGCGCATCGGTTCAACCAATGAACGTTCGTTTCACTTACTTGACGCTGCCGAGTTCGACCTGGATCGCAATCGCCTGCTGCGCAAGCTGCGGGTTCTGCTGGCCAACGCCCTTGCCTGGCGGCACCACCACTTCCCACACCGCGCCCTGCTGCATCAGCGTCAGGGTTTCCTTCAGCGCCGGAATCGGTGCATCCGACACCTTGAAGGCAGGCGGGGTGTCAACGCCGCTCAACGGCACACCAACGGCTGCAAGGAAGCTGCGCAGCGCAATCTGGACTTGGCTGTTAGCGGTGACCTTGGCGCCTGTGCCCGGCTTGGCAACGCGATACATGATGCCGCTCGGCAAGGTGATCACACCTTCCTGCGCCTTGAACTTGGCGATGAAGTCGGCGGACTGGGCTTGGTTGTCTGCCAGCGCCTTGCGGAAGGCATCCTCGCGCTTCTTCTGCACGTGGGCCTGGAAGCCGCTGTAGGCCTGACCGAGCTGTGCTTCGGTGTAGGCGGGCTTGTTCTTGGCGTAGGCATCTTGCACGCCACGAATCGCGGCAGCGAGGTCAACAGGTTCACCGGAATTGACCAGATCCGAACCCAGCGACCAGCCAAAGGCGTAGCTGGCATGGGTCTTGTCAACGACCTGCAAGGCCGCCGAAGACGAGGCAGCCACAGGTCTGGCGGCCGGTTTGGTTTGTGCCGAAGCGATGCCGGCGGTCAGGGTCAGTGCCACAATGGTGGCGGAGAGCACGCGCAACTTCATTAAAACCTCGCATCAGCATCAAAAGTAGGGACGGCATCGCCGCCCTTGGTACCGCGCCGGCCAAGCCGTCGCGGTGCTTCATGCCATCGACCCGAAGTGGCGCCATGGATGACACGTTAGGATAACGGCCACAGGGCTTAACCGCCACTGAGGCAGTGTTCGGACACCCCTTGGGCGCGAAAGTTCCACTCTATCCATGTATTTCACGTCAACTTCCCCCGAGGCCCCATGACCGAGCCGCTGCTGCTGATCCACGATGCTGATGATGTCCGCACGATCCACGTCAATCGCCCCGACAAGCTGAACGCGCTGAACGCCGCCACTCTGGACGCGCTGGATTGCGCGTTTGCGGACGCAGCCAGCAATGACAGCGTGCGCGTGGTCGTGCTCACCGGCAGCGGACCAAAGGCCTTCGTGGCCGGCGCGGATATTTCCGAAATGAATGGGCTGACCCCGGTCCAGGGACGCGACTTTTCCCTGCGCGGCACGCGGATGATGCGGCGTGTGGAAAAAATGCCGAAGCCGGTCATCGCAATGATCAATGGCTATGCGTTCGGTGGCGGGCTGGAATTGGCCATGTGCTGCCACCTGCGCATCGCGGCCGACACCGCCAAGGTCGGCCAACCGGAAATCAACCTGGGGTTGATCCCCGGCTTTGGCGGCACCCAGCGTCTGCTGCGGCTGTGTGGCCGCGCCGCAACCTTGGAGCTGTGCCTGACCGGAGCACCCATTACCGCCGAACGTGCGTTGCAACTGGGCGTCGTCAATCGCGTCGTGCCCGCAGCCGAACTCGAGGCAGAGACCATGAAGCTGGCCGGACAACTGGCCAATGCCGCGCCGCTGGCACTGCGCGGCATGCTGGATTGCGTGAATATCGGTGGCGAGTGCGGGATCGAGGAAGGTCTCGAATACGAATCCGCGCAATTCGGCCTGGTGTTTTCCACTGACGACATGCGCGAAGGCACCTCCGCATTCCTCGAGAAGCGCAAGCCGACGTTCACCGGCAACTGATCGATCGCGTCAATGTCAGCACCCTGCCCGCTCTGCGCCTGTACCTCAGCGGATGGCAGTCAGGCGCATGCGCTGTTGTCACTGCTGATCACGGATGACATCGATGCCGCAATGGAAGCCGGCTTGCTGACGGCTACCACGTGCCCGGATTGCTCGCCATCCTGCATGTTACGGCTGCTGGAAGCCTGCAACGCACGCATCGCGGCCCTTGCTGCGCGTGAACGTTACCGCGCACGCACCGCACGGCTCGTGCGTCGCAAGGATGAGCGCGATGCCGCGCGCATTGCGGCATCGCTTGCCCAAGTGAAGGCACCTGCATTGCCGACATCCGCAGCCGATGCGCTGGCACGCGCACTGGCAAAAGCACGGACACCACGATGACCACGCCGGTGCCACGCCCGCTGCGCGGCAGCAAACTCACCCGCGAAGACATCACCGAACTGTTCTCGCGGTTGCGCGAACTGAATCCGAAGCCAGTCACCGAATTGCTCTACGACTCGCCCTTTGAATTGCTGGTCGCGGTGATCCTGTCGGCGCAGGCCACCGATGTCGGCGTCAACAAGGCCACGCGCCGGCTGTATCCGGTCGCCAACACGCCGCAGGCCATCCTCGATCTTGGAGAGGATGGGCTGAAGCGCTACATCAGCAGTATCGGCTTGTACAACGCCAAGGCCGTGAATGTGATCGCGATGTGCCGGCTGTTGCTGGAGCACCACGATGGCGAAGTCCCGCACACGCGTGAAGCGCTGGAAGCGCTGCCAGGCGTCGGCCGCAAGACCGCGAATGTCGTCCTCAACACCGCGTTCGGCGAACCGACCATGGCCGTCGACACCCACATCTTCCGCGTGTCCAACCGCACCGGTCTGGCACCCGGCAAGACCGTGCGCGTAGTCGAGGACAAACTGCTGAAGTTCATCCCCGATGAATTCATGCGCGACGCCCACCACTGGCTGATCCTGCATGGGCGCTACACGTGCAAGGCGCGGTCACCGCTGTGCGGACCATGCCCGATCCGCGATTTGTGCCGGTACACGGACAAGACTGCCGGATAATTACCCTGCAAATACGAAAACGGCGAGCCGAAGCCCGCCGTTCCGCACAACGGGGAACATCTGTCGATCAGAAGCGGAATTCGCCCCAGACGCCGATTTCGTCGGTCTTCACATTTTTGCTTTTGAGATCATTCTTCTGCTCGGTGTGTTTGTACACCGTTGCCAGCTTGACGCCCTTGACGATCGGGAACTCGAAGCCGACGTTGTAGTAGGTGTCCTGCAGGCTTGGGTCCAGGGTCTTGCTGATATCAGCTTGGTCGTAGCGACCGAACAGGGTGATGCCGCCGCTGGTCAGACCGACGCTACCCCACAACGAATAACCTTGGGCCTTGTCGGCAGCCGCAGTCAACACGTTGTTCCAGTTCCTGGCCTGGAAGTATTCGACGCCGAACCGGGTGTTGCCGGACGTATAGGCGGCAAGGAAATCCACGCGGTTGGCCGTGTGCAGCGCATTGACCGTCTGTGTTTCCTTGCCCAGCGTGCCGCTGTACGCACCTACGCCAACAACAATACTCTCGGTCGGGGCATAGCTCACGCGGCCTTCGAAATCCACGCCCTTGCTGCGGCTCGGATTCTTGTAGCCCGCGCCGTTCAGCGCCGCAGCCGCATATTCGAATGCACCGTCGGCAACCTTGCCGGAGACGTGCATGCCCCAGTCGGCGGAGGTACCGTACTTCAGGCGGTCGACCATGGTGTTTTCAACATAACGCATGCCATTGGCATTCTCGGAGAACGGCACCCAGGGCAGATCCGTCGAACCGGCGCGCACTACAAACGCGTCGCTGTATTTGTACTGTATATAGGCCTTCTTGATGTACAGCTCGGTGGAGGAAATCGCCGAGGAATACTGGAAGTCAGTGGTCAGGTTCATTGACCACTTGTCGTCGAACTTGTGATCGACGCCCAGATAGAAGCGCTTGATGTCGAAGCCGAAACCGGACTTGGCGGTCTTCACGCCCTTGCTGCTGTCATCGATGTTGGTGGCATCGAAATACATGCGGCCGCTGAGCTTGGTGTCATTGACCAGTTTCTTCAGCGAGGCGACGTCATCGAGTGACTCGTTGGTCTTGGCCTGGGCCACGTTGACGTCTGACTGCGCATTGGTGCGATCCTCCAGACTTTCGACCTGGGCCTGCAGCGCAGCGATCTGCGCTTTCAATTCGGCGAGATCCTGTGCACTGGGACTACTTTGCGCAGCGGCGTTGAAACTCATGCCGCCTGCGATCAGGGCGATCGCGGCGACCAACGGGGTGGGACGCATGGGATGACTCCATAAGTGTGTGGTGGATGACGGTGGCGCGCCCGGACGCAATGCCCGTGGCGCAGGCCGCAACGCCATTTCAACTGCTCTTGATTGCAGTTTTATGTCCGTATTGACGATTTCTTAACCAATAAGCTCATCGCCTGGACTCGCGGCCATGATAAAGACCCAATGTCGGCAAGCCAGCAAATTGCAGGCATGGCTTGGCACCGTCATGAAATGGTCATCCTGGTGACGCAGCCGTGTCACGAAATCCCGATGGAATGCGCGGCGAGGCGGGTCGATCCCGTCACATCCTCATCCAGGAGTCTTTCGTGTTCAAGTCCATCAAGTTCCGCGTCGCCGCACTCGCGCTGGCGACCAGTTTTGCCGCGAACGCATTCGCATCCGACGTCACCGGCGCAGGCGCGTCCTTCGTGTATCCCGCCATGTCGAAGTGGTCGTCGGACTACAAAGCCGCAACCGGCAAGGAAGTGAATTACCAGTCGATCGGCTCCGGAGGCGGCATCGCCCAGATCAAGGCCGGCACCGTCGATTTCGGTTCCTCCGACAAACCCTTACCGCCGCAAGAGTTGGCGCGCTCGGGCCTCGCGCAATTCCCGTCGGTGATTGGCGGCGTGGTGCCTGCCTTCAACCTGCCCGGCATCGCGGCGGGCGCGATGAAGCTGGACCCGGACGTGTTGGCCGACATCTTCCTCGGTACGATCACGATGTGGAGTGACCCGCGCATCGTGGCGACCAATGGCAGCCTGAAGTTGCCCGACCTGAAAATCACAGTGGTACATCGCTCGGACGGTTCCGGCACCAGCTTCAACTTCACCAACTACCTGTCCAAGATCAGCCCGGCATGGAAGACCAAGGTCGGCGAAGGTACCTCGGTCAAGTGGCCGGTGGGCATTGGCGGCAAGGGCAACGAAGGCGTGTCCGCCTACGTCAAGCAGATCAAGGGCAGCATTGGTTACGTCGAGCTGGCCTATGCGGTGCAGAACAAGGTCGCCTATTCGCGCCTGAAGAATGCCGCAGGCAACTACATCAACCCGAGCGACGATTCCTTCGCCGAAGCGGCCGCCAGTGCGGATTGGGCATCGTCCAAGGATTTCTACCTGATCGTCACCAATGCACCTGGCGAAAATGCCTGGCCGATCACTGCGACCAACTTCATGCTGGTCCACAAGAACGGCAAGCCGGGCACCAAGGCCGCGCTGGAATTCTTCCGCTGGGTGTACGCCAACGGCGATGCTTCTGCGTCCTCGCTGGGTTATGTGCCGCTACCGGACGCGTTGGTCCAGCAAATCAACACCTATTGGACCAAGAGCATCAAGTAATCCCCTGTGACAAGGGTTTGTCTTGGGCGGGCCTTCGGGCCCGCACTTTTTTTCGCTGCCGTCACGTATTCGCAGAAATCCTGCGCGATGTCATCGGGCTGTCACAAAAACATCATTTCATGGCGGCACCCCATCAATGCGTCGCGCACTGCGCGCGCCAGGAGCCTGCAATGAACCGTAATGCCCCCCGCATCGCCGCGCTTAGCCTGTGCCTGATCGCCAGCTTGAGTGCCTGCTCGAACAACACCACCCCTGCAGCCAGCACCGAAGCCGGCGCGACTACGTCCACCGAAGCCGGTAACAAGGTCGCTGCGCAGATCACCGGTGCCGGTGCCAGCTTCGTGTATCCGCTGATCTCCAAGTGGTCGGCTGATTACGCCAAGGCGACCGGCAACAAGGTCAATTACCAGTCCATTGGTTCGGGCGGCGGCATCGCCCAGATCAAGGCTGGCACCGTGGATTTCGGTTCGTCCGACAAGCCGCTCTCGCCGGAGGAACTCACCCAGGACAGCTTGGTGCAGTTCCCGTCGACTATTGGCGGCGTGGTGCCCGTGGTCAACCTGCCTGGCATCCAGGCCGGCACGCTGCGCTTGACCGGCGCGCTATTGGCCGACATCTACATGGGCAAGGTCACCACGTGGAACGACGCGGCAATTGCTGCTGCCAATCCGGGCGTGGCGCTGCCTTCCCACAATATCCACGTGGTGCGTCGCTCCGACGGCTCTGGCACGACCTTCAATTTCACCAACTACCTGTCCAAGGTCAGCCCTGCATGGAAGGACCGCATCGGTGAAGGCACCACTGTCAACTGGGCCGGCAGTACGGTCGGTGGCAAGGGCAACGAGGGCGTCGCCTCCTACGTCCAGCAGCTGAAGGGTTCGATTGGTTACGTCGAACTGTCCTACGCGCTGCAAAACAAGATGGCCTATGCGTCGATGCAGAACGCCGCTGGTAACTGGATGCAGCCGAACGCCGCATCCTTCGCCGCCGCTGCCGCCAGCGCGGACTGGAGCAATGCCAAGGACTTCAGCCTGGTCATCACCAATGCGCCGGGCGCGCAGGCGTGGCCGATCACCGCCACCAACTTCATCCTGATGCGCAAGCAGCCGCGCGATGCGGCCGCAGCGAAAGCGGCGCTGGACTTCTTCCGCTGGGCGTATTCCAGCGGCACCGAGCAGGCCAAGTCACTGGACTACGTGCCGTTGCCAGCCGAACTCGTCACCCAGATCGAAGCGTATTGGGCCGCACAACTGAAGTGATCGCTGCTTGAGCACTCACACCTGACCATGCAGACCGAAGGCCCAGCGCACGTATGAATGCTGCAGTCGTTCCACTTTCAGCATGCGGCAGCAAGGACACGCGCAACGACGCGCGTTTTCGCTGGTTACTCACAGCCGCCGCCGTGTTCGTGTTGGTCAGCCTGGCCGGCGCCGCCCTGTCGATGCTGTGGGGCGGGCGCAGCGTATTGGCTAGTGAAGGCCTGAATTTTTTCTTCTCCACCGACTGGAACCCGGTCGAAAACAAATACGGCGCGCTGGTGCCGATCTACGGCACCGTGGTCACCGCGATCATCGCGATGCTGATCGCGGTGCCGGTCAGTTTCGGCATTGCGTTCTTCCTGACCGAAGTCGCTCCGCGCTGGATGCGCGCGTCGGTCGGCACCGCGATCGAACTGCTGGCCGGCATCCCGTCGATCATCTACGGCATGTGGGGCTTCTTCGTGCTGATGCCGGTGATGCGCGAGCACCTGATTCCGTGGCTGGATGAACACGTCGGTCCGCTACCGATCATTGGCGCGCTGTTCCGTGGTCCGCCGATCGGCGCAGGCATGCTGACCTCCGGCATCGTGCTCTCGATCATGGTGATCCCGTTCATCGCCTCGGTGATGCGCGAGGTGTTCATGACCGTGCCGGCGCGGCTGAAGGAATCCGCCTACGCGCTGGGTGCGACCAAGTGGGAAGTGAGCTGGGACATCGTGCTGCCGTACACGCGTTCTGCGGTGATCGGTGGCGCGTTCCTCGGGCTGGGCCGCGCCTTGGGCGAGACGATGGCGGTGGCCTTCGTGATCGGCAACAGCGTGAACTTCACCGCGTCGCTGCTGGAACCTTCTACGACAATCGCAGCATTGATCGCCAATGACTTTGGCGAAGCCACCGAGGAATATCGCGCCGCCTTGCTGCTGCTCGGCTTCGTCCTGTTCATCGTGACCTTCATCGTGCTGGCACTGGCGCGACTCATGCTCAACAAGCTGGCGCGCAAGGAAGGCAACTGATGAGCGCCGTGACTACACGCGTTGTCTCGCGCGAGAACGCCGGGCTCTATCGCCGGCGCCGCATCACCAATCTCGTCGCAATCGTGATGGCATGTGCGGCGGCACTTTTCGGCTTGGCCTTCCTCGGCTGGATTCTGTGGACATTGCTGGCCAAGGGATTGGCGCATTTGAATTTGGCGCTGCTGACCCAGGATCAGCCGCCGCCACTGGAAGCTGGCGGCCTGCGCAATGCCATTGTCGGTAGCTTGATGATGTGTGGCATGGGTGTACTGGTCGGTGCGCCCTTGGGTATCGCTGCCGGTACCTGGCTGGCTGAGTACGGCCAGCACGGCAAGCTCGGCACCGCCGTGCGCTTCGTCAACGACATCCTGTTATCGGCGCCCTCGATTGTCCTTGGGCTATTCGTGTATGCGGCCTTCATCATGCAGACTGGCGGGAATTTCTCGGCATTTGGTGGCGCGCTGGCGCTGGCGTTCGTCGTGTTGCCGGTGGTGGTGCGCACCACCGACGAAATGCTGCGGTTGGTCCCGGTGCAGATGCGCGAGGCCGCGTTGTCGCTTGGCGTGCCGCAATGGAAAGTGACGATGCAGGTGCTGTATCGCTCTGCCCTGCCCGGCATCGTCACCGGCATCCTGCTGGCCATCGCGCGGATCAGCGGCGAAACCGCACCGTTGCTGTTCACCGCCTTCGGCAACGAATTCTTCAGCCTGGATCCTTCGGGTGCGATGAGCGCGCTGCCGCTGGTGATGTACAAGTTCGCCGGCAGTGGCTACCAGAACTGGGAACAACTGGCCTGGTCCGGCGCGTTGCTGGTCACCCTGTTCGTGCTCGCCATCAGCCTGATCGCGCGCGCCGTCCTGCTGCGCAACAAAGTCGCCAATGACTAACTTTTCGCGGACTCTCAATACACCATGCAGGACGCCATGCAAAACCTAGTGACTGACGCACGCCTCACTGCCACCGCACAGATGCGCGGCGCCCTCCTGCCCAGGATGCCGCCGGTGAAGGTCTCCGCCCGCGGCCTGAACTTCTGGTACGACAAATTTCATGCAGTGAAGGACATCAACATCGACATCCCCGAGAAACGCGTCACCGCGCTGATCGGGCCGTCCGGCTGTGGCAAGTCTACCTTGCTGCGGGTGTTCAACCGGATCTATGCGCTTTATCCGAAGCAGCAAGCCAAGGGCGAGGTGCTGCTGGAAGGCGAGAACATCCTCGACCCGACGTATCCGATTAACCGCTTGCGCAGCAAGATCGGCATGGTATTCCAGAAGCCGGTACCGTTCCCGATGACGATCCATGAAAACGTGGCGTACGGCATCCGCCACCACGAGCGCCTGGGCAAGGCGGAGATGGATGAGCGGGTGGAACAGGCATTGCGCCAGGCCGCGCTGTGGGGCGAGGTCAAGGACAAGCTCAAGACCAGTGGCCTCGGCCTGTCTGGCGGCCAGCAACAACGGCTGTGCATCGCCCGCGCGATAGCGCTGAAGCCCGAAGTGTTGTTGCTCGATGAGCCGACCTCTGCGCTCGACCCGATCTCCACCAGTCGCATCGAACAACTGGTCGAAGAACTCAAACAGGAGTTCACCATCATGATCGTGACCCACAATATGCAGCAGGCCGCACGCGTGTCCGACTACACCGCCTTCATGTATTTGGGCGACCTGATCGAACACGGCGCAACCGACCAGATCTTCTCCAACCCCGGCAAGCAACAGACCGAGGACTACATCACCGGGAGGTTCGGCTGATGAACGAATACAACCACATCGTGAAGAGCTACGACCAGGAGCAGCAAGGCTTGATGGACGAGCTGATCCGCATGGGCCAGATGTCGGCGGCGCAGCTTGAAGCCGCACTGGACGTGGTCGAACGCCGCGACGACAAGGCCGCCGAGCGCGTGATCGGCAACGATGAAGCGATTGACGCGCTTGAACAGCAAGTCAACCACGACGTCATCCACTTGATCCGCCGTGGCCCACTCGCTGGCGACCTGCGCATGATCCTGGCTGCATTGCGGGTGGCGTCGGACATCGAACGCATCGGTGATTACGCGGCCAACATCGCCAAGCGTTC
>JBDSGA010000134.1:0-15804 GCA_039919235.1 Thermomonas sp.
GCGCCCCATTGAGCGATCCCGTCCAAGTGCCGTTCGTCCTAGTTCCAGAAAATTGCGTCCACACGCGCGTCCCAGACTGGTCCTGGGGATGCGAGTAAGTGACGCAGCGGCCCTCGACCCGGGCACCCCAGAACGGCTCGGTGCCGACCACGCGTAGGCGATTAGCGGGAATTGCACGGCCATCCTGTGACAGACACGGGCTGACCCTAGCCGGCATTTTCGGCGACGTTTCAGTCAGCGCGGGCAGCTGGGTGCTGCCGTCCGAATCACTCTCCGAACACGCCCTGGCAAACGCCGCGACCATAGCCGCGGGGGGCGCTGGGTGCGGGCCGCTGAGCTGCTCGCCGTAGCTGGCCGTCACTGGGCCAGACAGGAGCGCGACGAGATTCCGTGGGACCTGTCCTTCGCCGGAAACGCCGCCGCGTTCGGGATCGCCTGATGAATCGGCGACCAGCACCTCCGCTTTTCCGCCCTGACCGAATGACAGCCGCTCTTCACTGCTGATCGCCTCGAACCTTGGCACGTTCACCAGCAGCCGCCCCTTGCCAGCCGGACAGAGGAGTCGCAGCGCAGTATTGCCAGCGTTGTCCTCGACAACCAGCGCGGTGCCTTCACCACTCGCTTGAATCTCCCACCGCGCCGGGTCGGCGCTAAGCGGATGATTGACTTCGGGAGCGATTGGAGCGCTGGGCTCGGAAGGACTCTCGCTTCGGGCACAACCGGCTAGCAACACCAAACAGATCAAAGATGGACGCATTTAGTGACTCCCGTAGTAGCTGGCGGCATCACCTACCGATTTCTGGTGTTGGTGCTGGTTTGCCGTCGCGCTACCGGCCGACCGAACGTTCCACATCGATGCGTTCCGCCAACCATAGGTTGTTGCCTATCTGCCTGGCCTGGATACGCACCAGGTCGCCGCGCTGCAAATTCTCAGGGCGGTAGCTGCGGCCTTGGTACTGGACGGTGGTGCGCGCGTCGTAACCCAGCTGGACATCGTTGCCATAGCCCGCGCCATCAAGGCGGATCAACCGTGCCCGCGTGTCGACATCGGCGACCGCGCCGCGCACGTCATTGCCGTATCCGCCACCATAACCCCCGTCGCGCACATTGCTCACCACCTCGATCGACCGAGCCCAGAGCTCACGCCCTGACTGCGAGACCTCCATTCGGATCACGTCGCCACGCTCCAAGCCTTCGACCGCTTGCGCCCGCCCTTGGTAGAACAGACGCGTGCGCTGGTCGTAGCGCACTTGTATCCGCTGCGCACGTCCGCTGCGCGGGTCGCCGACGACGATGTAGAGCCGATTGTAGGTCGGGTCCACCCCGTCCACAGTCCCCTGAATCTGATTGCCGTACTGGCTGCCGTACTGGGATGGATAGCTGGGTGCGGGCTGCCCGTAGCCGCCGTTACTTCCATAGCTGCCGGGGCTGCCATAACCGTCTTGGGTGACGCAGCCGGTGAGCAGCAGGATGCTGGTTACCATCACCAAGCCGAAGCCGCGAATCGTGTCGTTCATGGAATGCTCCCGATACTTGAGGACACTTATATGAGCCCATTGATCGTGAACGCCGAGTCGTTGCCGATTTCGAGGCGAACGTCACAAGCTGTGCGGGCTGAGCCGGCATGGCCTGATCGCGAAAAAACGAGATAAAAACATCTCAGCGGGACACACTGGATTCCACGCCATCCGGCACGGAGAGCTCAAACGAATCCGCCAGTGGATGATCATCTTTCCGCCTCTGCACCGGCTTCGGACTTCATGGATAGGCCGTGGACGTGAAGCGACGGTGGTGGCGAGGTTGCGAACCACCCGCCCCATCACGTCGGCACCCATCCCGTCATTAAACCGCGCATGCCGGCGCCTTTTTTTCAGGACACGTCCGTCCGACATGGCAACTTCTGCCAGACTCCAGCGTTGCCCATCCATGATTGAGTAACGAACCATGCACCTGCCTTGCAAGATGCTGATTGCCACGTTGCTCGTCTGCGCCAGTGCCCTGAGCCACGCGTCAGAAAACGAGCTGACAGCGGTGCAGATCACCGCGATTGATCGCTATGTCGCTGCGGAAATGGCGCGCGAGCGGATTCCCGGCGCCGAAGTCGGCATCTACCGCGACGGCCATGCAGTGCTGGTCAAAGGTTATGGGATGGCGAATATCGAATGGAACGCACCGGTCACGCCGGCCACGCTGATGCAGTCCGGCTCGGTTGGCAAGCAGTTCGCCGCCACGGCAGTGATGATGTTGGTCGAACAGGGCAAGTTGAATCTCGACGACAGCATCAGCAAGTATTTCACCGATGCGCCGGCGAGCTGGAAACCGATCAAGGTCAAAAACCTGCTCTCGCACACCTCTGGTTTGGCCGAGTACGAGGACGATGCACGGATGAAACCCGGCGCGTTGTTCGACATGCGCCAGGACTTCACTGAAGACGAGATGGTGACAAGGATCAAAACCTTGCCGATCGAGTTCAAGCCGGGCGACGACTGGGCCTACCGCAATACCAACTACGCGCTGCTCGGGGTGCTGATCCAAAAAGTCACCGGGCAGAGTTACCGCGACTACATGCACGACCGCATCTTCGTCCCGCTCGGCATGGTCTCCGCGCGCGGCGTCTCCGACAGCGACATCGTCCCCGGCCGCGCAGCCGGTTACGAGATCGTGGGCGGACACCTGAAAAACCAGACATGGGTGTCGCCCAGCCTCAACGCCACCGCCGATGGCACGCTCTATTTCAACGTCATCGATCTGGAGAAATGGGACCGCGCCCTGTACGGCACCAGCCTGCTCAGCCGCCAATCCCTGGACACGATGTGGACGCCATTCGTGCTCAACGACGGCAAACCCAACGCCAGCCACTACGGCTTCGGCTGGGTCGATGACCGAATGAACGGCCATCGGATGATCCAACATTCGGGTTCTTGGCAAGGCTTCACCGGCACCATCAACCGCTATGTCGACGACAAGCTCACCGTGGTGGTACTGACCAACCTCGATGCGGGCCACGCCAGCCCGGTCGCGATGGCACACGTCATCGCTGGGTTGGTGGAACCGGCACTGATGCCGGCACTGACTGCCCTCATCAAGGACCGCAAACCTGCCATGGCCACGCATGCCCGAGACATCCTGCAGCGCATGCTGGCCGGCAAGAACATCGCGAGCGAATTCAGCGCCGACGCCGGTTACACGTTCGATCCCAACGATGCCACCGACATGCGCAGTCAGCTGCCACAGCAGTGGGAGACCGCGCCATTGCGGCTGATCAAACGCGGCGAACACGACGGCGCGGTACGCTCGGTGTATCGGGTTGGGCCCGACGGCGATACGCGCGTCATGCTGGTGGAGTTGGACGCGAAGGGGAAATTGCTGAATCTTGCCGTCAAAGCGGATCCGGATAATCGCTAATGTCAGGAGCCCCGTAACGCGCCCGCGAATGCCGTCAAGATCGCCGGCGGAAGAACCTGCGACCCGAGCCCAGCGAACCATTTCCATGCCCGCTTTTTCCGTATAGTTCGCCAAGCATGGCGGGTACGTTGCCCAGCCAAGAATCGCGGAGAAATGTCATGGGACTTATTCAGGCAGTAGCGGGTGCGGTCGGCGGCATGCTCGGCGACCAGTGGAAGGACTTCTATACGGTTCCGGCTGGCTTGCCGGCAACGGCAGCATTGTTCGCCGCGGTGCCGAATGGCACCAATGCCGGACGCGGTTCGAATACGCACGGCTCCTCCAACATCATCACCAATGGTTCGAAGATCGTCGTCCCCGAAGGTTACGGGCTGCTGCTGTTCCAGGATGGCAAGATCACCGGCTTCGCTGCCGAGGCTGGCGGCTACGAATGGAAGTCGGACGATCTCAACTCGAAATCGATCTTTGCCGGCGACGGCCTGATGGCTTCGCTGGTCACTCAGAGCTGGGAGCGTTTCAAGTTCGGCGGCCAGCCCGGTTCGCAGCAGGCGGCGTTCTTCGTCTCGCTCAAGGAACTGCCGGACAACCGGTTCGGCACCCAATCCGAAATTTACTGGGATGACGGCTTCCTCAACACCCAAGTCGGCGCGGTGACGCGCGGCTCTTACACGCTGAAGATCATCGATCCGATCCTGTTCGTGAAGAATTTCGTGCCGGCCAGTTATCTGCAGCCGGGCCAGGTGTTTGATTTCACCGACATCGACAATGCGGCCGCCAGCCAGCTGTTCAACGAAGTGGTGGGCTCGCTTGCACCGGCCTTCAGCCTGTACACGAACGACCCCAGCAAGGGCAATCGCATCACCAAGCTGCAGCAGGATTCGCTTGGGTTTGCCAAGAGCCTGTCCGACGCGGTCGAGAATGGCTACCAGTGGAAGTCCGATCGTGGTCTGGCGATCGTCAAGACCGCCATCATCTCGATTGAATACGACGCCAACACACGGGAATTGCTCAAGACCGTGCAGCGCGCCGATGCGCTGTCGGGTTCGCGCGGCAATTCCAATTTGCAGGCCAGCGTTGCATCCGGCATGCAATCGGCGGGCGAAAATGGCGGCGCGGCGGGCATCATGGGCCTGGGGATGGCGTCCGGGATGATGGGCGGCATCGGCAGTTTGCAGCAGCCAGTCGCGCCGGCCGCACCGGCGGCAGATGACCCGATCGCCAAGTTGAAGAAGGCCAAGGAGATGCTCGATCTCGGCCTGATCACCCAAGGCGATTACGACGCGCTCAAGACCAAGACCCTGGGCCTGTAAGCCGCACACCAGGCCACCATCATGTCGAATGCCAATGTTCCGCCGCCTGTGCCTGCGCACACCGGCCTGGGCTCGCCGCAGGACGTGCCGCCGGTGCCGGGCAGTTTTCCGATCGACCCGGCCACCCTGCCCGACCCGATTCGTGACGAAGTGCTGTCGCCTGATCCGGTCGCCATCGATACGGCGGCCGAAGAGCTGAAGGACGGTCTCAACCGCTGCCCGAAATGCGGCTCAACCGAAATCCGGCAAAAGCCCGGCACTGACATGCTGATCTGCCTGTATTGCCGCAACCAGTGGCAAAGTGAGGGCGTCGAGGAGGCCTTCGGACTTGGCGAGGGTCTAGACCAGCTCACGGGGACGGTGATCGCGTCCGGCGCGCAGAGCATCGCGGCCGATGCCGCCAGCCTGATGACCTTCAAGTGCACCGCCTGCGGCGCCGAGGTGACCGTCAATACCGAAAGCGCGATGACGGCGCGTTGCCATTGGTGCCGACACGTGTTCGGGGTCAACGAGCAGGTCGCCAATGGCGCGGTGCCCGACGCAGTGTTGCCCTTCCACATCAAGAAAGACGACGCGGTGGCGCGCATTCGTCAGTTCGTGGACAAGCGGCGCATGTTCGCGCTGAAAGCATTCAAGGAACAATTCACGCCCGAGAATGTGATCGCGGTGTACTTGCCGTACATGATCGTCGATGGCAACGCGAGCGCCGATGTCGCCGGCCAGGGTGAGATCGAAACGCGCCGCTACACGCAGGGCAGCGGCGACAAGAAAACCACGTATTACGATGCCGATGTGTACCAGGTGGACCGCCACGTGGACTTCACCGTGGACGACCTGCCGCTGGAATCCTCCACTGAACGCGGCAACCTGGATATCCGCAGCAACACCAACAACATCATCAACACGATCCTGCCGTTCGATACCAAGAACGCGGTGAAGTGGAACGCGTCCTACCTGATGGGCATCAGCTCGGAGAAGCGCGACAGTGACGTGGAACAACTGCGACCGAGACTCGAGGATCAATTGCTATCAGTCGCCCGCGCCCAGGTTGAAGCATCGATGAGCCGCTATGATCGCGGCGTACGCTGGGAGCAGGAACGCTTGAACGTGCACGGCACACGGTGGGTGTCCATGTACTTGCCGGTCTGGCTGTATTCGTTTCACCAACCAGGCAGCAACGGCGGCCTGCTGCACTACATCGCGGTGAACGGGCGCACCGGCGAGACCATGGGTAGCGTGCCGGTGCAGCAGTGGAAGCTCATCACCGCAGCGCTCACCGTGGGCACCTTCCTCGAAGGCATTGCACTGTATATCGTGGGGAACTAACCATGAGCGACGATGGCGGATTAGCGATACTCCTGCTCGGCCCGGCCGGCGCAACCGGCTTGTATTGGGCCCTATACCGGTTTTACCGCAACACCGACAAATCCCATGCCTTCGAACACGAAACGGCGGTGGAGGCCAAGCCGGTGACCGGCTCGGACCACAAGGTCGACACAGTGGAAGGCACACGGGAAACGCGCATCAAGGGCGACAACCTGCGTGAGTACCGCGCGCGGGTGAAACGTCTCGACGTGTCTTCATCTAATGTAAAGACTACTTGACACGGGAATCATACCGTCCCAGCATGTAAAGCTTACTTTACGTGGAGACGGTGATGCGCGACCAGCGGCTGGCCAGACAGTACCTCATGGAACTTTTTGGAAGCTCGACGATTTATATCGTGCTTCTGGTTTCCTCACTCTATGTTGCCAAAGCCATGCAACCCGGCGTGGCGCGGCTTCTGATCCTCCTCAGCCCGATGCTTGGCTTTGGGTTGATGCTCTGGATGTTGGTACGCCAGTACCGGCGCATGGACGAATTCCTGCGCCGGATCCTGCTGGAGAATTGCGCCATCGCCGCCGGCATCACCGCTGCACTCACCTTCACGTATGGTTTCCTGGAAGGCATTGGTTATCCACGCTTGAGCATGTTCACGGTTTGGGCCTTGCTGGGAGCGAGCTGGGGATTGACCGCCATTGTGCGCAGCGTGATCGACCGCTGATGGACAACCGCATTCGCGAACTGCGCGCCGAGCATGGTTGGACGCAGGCGGATCTGGGCGAACGACTCGATGTATCCCGACAGACCGTCAACGCACTCGAAACCGGCCGCCACGATCCCAGCCTCACACTCGCATTCGCGATCTCGGACGTATTCGAGAAGACGATCGAGAGCATCTTCATGCCGTGAACGTCACCTCACCCGGCAACTAGAACGGGGTAAGGCACGCTTCCTGCAACATCAAGGAACGATGCAAGCGTTTCAGCGTTCCAGCAGCGGAAGCTTGTCAGGCACGCCGTCCCATGCGGCAGCATCCGGTGGAGCTGGAATCATGCAGTCGATCACCGGCCAAAGCGGCGCCAGTTCGGCGTTGATGGCAAGGAATTTCTCCTGCCCTGCCGGAACGTCATCCTCGGCGAAGATCGCATTGACCGGGCACTCCTCCACGCACAGCGTGCAGTCGATGCACTCCACGGGATCGATCACCAGAAAATTCGGCCCCTCGTGAAAACAATCGACCGGGCACACCTCCACACAGTCGGTGTACTTGCACTTGATGCAGTTTTCGGTGACGACATGAGTCATGGGCGTAGTGCGGCTTTCCGCTTCATTCTGCAACACCGCGTGTTGCGAAGGTGACGTGGATCAAGACCATAACCGATGGTGGGAGCGATAATCCACGGCCGGCCCCACGCTGACGCATCGATCCTGCATCCATGGCCAGCATGAAAAGAGAAGCTCCCGACCAATCGGCTGCCGCCGCAGCCATTCCCAGCCACGACCAGCTTGCTGCGCTGGTCGACATGTTCTACGACCGCATCCAGGCCCATCCCGATCTTGGGCCGGTGTTCAACGCAGCAGTACACGACTGGCCGGAGCACAAACGCCTGCTGACGTCTTTCTGGAGTTCGGTGGTGCTGCGTGCAGGCACCTATCGCGGCAATCCCATGTCCGCACATCGTCCGCATGCGATCACCACCCGACATTTCGTGCAGTGGCTCGCGCTATGGCGCGAAACCGCCAACGACGTGCTCGCGCCCGAGCAGGCAGCACTGCTGCACGAATACGCCAATCGCATTGGCCGCAGCCTGCGCTACGGGCTTGGATTACCCGAGCCAGAACAGGACACCATTCCATTAGCCCCTCGCCTCCCATTGCGTCGCTGCTAAACGCAACTCACCACTCAGGTGCAGAGCCGCTTTTTCTGTACTGGCAAGGCGATCATCTGATCCGTCACTGATCAGCCCAGGGAAAAATGACCCTGCTCTCACTTGCCATGAGCTAAACCACCAACATCCCTTTCACGGAACATGGCGATGAACACACATCAGGAACTCAAGGCAAACTTCTGGAAAGCACTGGAAAAGGAGCGCACCGCAATGCTCGGGTGCACTGGCGTCTACCCGAAGCCGATGACGGCCCAAGTTGAAGGGGGTACCGGCACCATCTGGTTTTTCACCTCGCACGAAAACGATCTCGCCCAGGCCACCAGCGGCAAACCGCAACAGGGATTGCTCCTGTTCACAAGCAAGGGCCACGACATGTTCGCGACTATTGGCGGCAGCCTGCGCCAGGATAATGACCCGAGGGTGATTGATCGCTTGTGGAACCCCTTCGTGGCCGCTTGGTACACCGGAAAGGACGATCCAACATTGCGCCTGCTGCGCTTCGATGCGGGCACCGCCGAAATCTGGCAGAACGCATCCAGTTTGCTCGCCGGTATCAAGATGCTCGTAGGCATTGACCCCAAGACCGATTTCAGGGATGACGTGGCCAAGGTACGTCTTGGCAAGGGCTAAGCAAGTGCTCATGGCGTGAGCGGAAATCGAGCGGGTCGACCGGGCCAACCGAGCACCTGAAGTCGCGTGGCATTCGGCGCAGTCTTTGCGCAACCGCACCTCGCGCGGGTTTAGTGCGTGAGGTGACGATGCTGGAGCCCCACCAGACTTGGCCGATGCACTAGGTTAGTCGTGACATCGAGCGCCCGGCGATAAGCCGCGAAGGCGCTAGTGGCCAGCATCATGTGTTGAAGGCGGATCATCGGATGGATGGTCGGCGACATACAACCAGCGTCCATCAATGCGTTTCGTTACATCCGTGTAACGCCCGTGCTGCGCCGTTTCGGCGCCCGTGGCCTTGTCGACCGTGGTGATCAGATAGGTGCCCCAAGACGCTCTTGTGTCCCCCATCGTTTCCTCCCCCATCGGGTTCAACGACACATCCTTGATCGAGACATTCGAGAAGTAGCCCGCAAACCCATCACGGATCGCGGCGCGCCCCTTGGCCATGGGACCACCGGGGAACCAGATGATTCCATCTTCGGCATAGCATGCGGCCACTGCATCGGCGTCCCCCGCCTTGAAAGCCGGCTTGAAACAGTCCGCTGCGGAAACCTCCTGCGTTGCCGTTGCCGCCGTCGCAATACTGCCAGTACAAACAGCCAAGCCTGACAACAACAAGGTGGAACCGAGTCGGTTGAGCGAATGCATACATAGCACTCCTGATGGGTACCGCTGCTGGAAGATGAGGCTGGACTGGAACGTCCCGCACTCATACAACGTCAGCGCACTGGGCGAGCGGCCAGCATGGCTGAGTGGTGGCAGGGCGAGGAGACGTTGGGAGCGGAGCGCGGCCATTTCCGCCCAGCCGCTCTTTTGCCGGACGTCGTCTTGTTCCGGCGTAGCCGCGTTGGATGCGGTGGCTTGCCGCGGAAAGGTCCATGCTGACGACGACCCTGACGCCGGCGTCATAACCAGATCGAGTCACCATGACCAACGAGAATCACCCAGGGTTCCCCGCAGCGCGCGTCGAGATTTCACCGAAGTCCATGGTGATCGCGGTGCTGGTCGCGGCCGCAGGCTGGATGCTGATTCGGCTGATCCCTGCTGTCATGGTCCTGCTCGTCGCACTCATGATCGTGGGCACTTTGAATCCCGCCGTGCGTTGGCTGCAGTCGCGAGCCATCACGCGTAGCGTCTCGATCGGCATCGTGTTCGGAGCGCTGTTGCTGCTTTGCATTGCCTTGGCGGCACTGACCATTCCTGCGCTGGTCGCGCAAGTCTCTAGCCTGATCGAACAGGAGCCTGCACTGAGGGCGAGCCTGGTCGAGTATCTGGGCCGGTATCGCCCGACCGAATTCCTCTCGGTTGCCCTGCGCGACGTGCACTACGATGCCATCGCAGAGGGGGCGGCACCGGCCATGCTGGCGGCGTCCGCACGCATGGTCGAACTCGTCGCGTACGGCGTGGGGTCGTTCTTCCTGGCGATGTACATGATGATCGACGGCGACCGCCTGCGTGGCGGGCTATTCCTGGCCACGCCGCGCGCGCATCATCTCCGCCTGTCGCGGGTGCTGCTCAAGCTGGAAACGATCGTTGGCGGCTACATACGCGGGCAACTCATCACCTGCCTGTTGATGGGTCTCTTCATGTTCGTGTTGCTCAGCTTGTGCGGCGTTCCCAATGCGTTGGCACTGGCGACGTTCGGCGGACTAGCCGACGTGCTGCCCTTCGTCGGTATTTTCCTGACCATGGTGCCCGCGCTGCTGGCTTCACTGTCGCAGGGGGTGTTCATCACCATGATCATCCTGGTGCTGATGCTCTGCTATGAGGAGTTCGAAAGCCGCGTGCTGGTGCCAGTCGTGTATGGGCGCGCGCTGCGCTTGCCATCGTCGGTGGTCCTGTTCGCGCTGATCGCCGGCGGCACCCTTGCAGGCATCGCCGGCGCGCTGCTTGCATTGCCGGTGGCGGCCACCATCCTGATGCTGATCGAGGAACTGCGGATGCACATGCCTGGCGAAGACGTGCAGCGCGAGGCCGTTGAGATCCAGCAACAGGACCAGCGCAGCGAAGCCGAATACCAGCGCAGAACCCAGGGCATGCCAGCCGAGCAGGCAGCGGCGGTGGCCGTGGAAATCTTGCACGCACAGCAAAAAGAGCTCGACGATGGCCGCAAAAAGCAGTCGGATAATCGAGACTAAGCGGACTCAGGATATTAAGCGGCAACGCATACCGAAATCAGCGCGCGATGCAGACCGCGCCGGTGGAGCGCGGTTGCTGGGCACATTAGTTTGGTTGCGCGCGGGCTGTGCACTCGCGACAACAGGCGCTTCAGTCGATGCAGAAGACGGACCTAACGCACGTGCGTGGGTTGCGTCCTGAGACGAGGCAGCATCAGGCGGCCTGCAGCCAGCAACGCCCGCAAGCAGTGTTAAAAAGTACATCGCGCATGGTTGACCTCTTCAGGAAAAAATCGAAATTGAGACCAGGTTCATTTCCTATCAAGGCGTGCCCCTAAAACCACCTTCCCTCAAGAAGGCATCGGAGCACATTTCTCCAGCGTACTTTCTGCTCACTGCGCGTTTCCAACAGAAAGGTTCGCTGATCCTTGTGATTCCAGCTAGAAACTCGACAAACTCACCACCGTGCACAGCGGTTGTGGCCAAACTGCGGGCGCTCCGTTGCTTGACTGCGACCAGTCATGCGAGCGTATCAATGCGCTCATTTCACCACCACCTGCCAGAAATCGAAGCTGTCAGCAGCCGCTGCAGTCATTGGTTTCCGTCCACGGGGCAGCTTAGTGGCTGGATCTCACTTTCCAGCATATCGTCCGCAGCTAAAAGCATAGTGACGACGACACATGTCACAAGGGGACGGATAGAAGAAAGCGAGCTTGACTCCCTCCGTCCGCTTTTTCCTCGCCCCCTTTTTTCCAGCTGCAAGGGTGATGCGCGCGGACTAAGATGATGGCATCGAGGGCGCGGCATTGGGCAACGCTGGGTGGCGAACAAAGGGAATGCTTTCATCGATGGATGCCTTGACGGCTGGGCTCGCGCTCATCATTGGCCAGTTCTGCATTGCGCTGGTCATGGTGGGCGCGTACTTCGCCACGCGTCCCGAGCGCTCGACGGAATATTGGGCGTTGGCTGCCATCATTGTGCTGGCGGGTGTACTGATGGTCGTCGCAAGCCGCAGATTTCCCATCCTGCAACCCATCGGCAGCAGCAGTCTGGTGTTCGGGGCTGTACTGCAACTCTCGGGCGTGCAGGCGTTCTACAAGGTTCGCCGTGGCGCCTTGGGCTGGATCATCGGTGCAGCCGCCTGCTTGCTCTTTTTCCTGCTGATCGCAGCCGACGCACAGATCCACCTCCATCTCATCGTATTTGCGACCGTGAACCTGGCCTTGTTTGCCATGACTTTTCGCGTACTGCTGGCGGGCATCCGCTCTCGATGGACGTTCGCCAGCGTGTTGACGGTGGGGGCCGTCCTGCTGCTCATGTCCAACAACATCATGCGCATCGTATTGGCGATCGCGCAGGATCCAGCCCTGGTGGTCACGCGCTCCCCGATGGGCATCGCCACCCTGTATTTGGTGCCGCTGGGCGGCATCTTCATGTATGCGACGGGATTACTGCTGTTGTACTTCGAGCGGCTGGTGGACGAAAAGCACAATCTCGCCACCCACGACGACCTCACCGGCCTGCTCAACAGGCGCGCCATCGTGATCGCGGGCGAGCGGGAAGTGGCGGTCGCGATCCGTCATCGACAGCAACTGACCGTGGCATTCGTGGACATCGATTTCTTGAAGCGCGTCAATGACAGCTTCGGACACAAGGCCGGTGACACGGTCATCGCCGACGTCGCCAAACTACTCAGCGAGGCTTGCCGGAAACTCGACCTGGTTGGGCGCTACGGCGGCGATGAATTCTGCATGGTCTTCCCTTGCGCCGACAGCGACAGCGCAGCGCTCATGGGCGAACGACTACTCAAGGCGGTCCGAACGTATTCCTTCCGCGACCAGCCCCGGCTCACCCTTAGCATTGGATTCGCCTCGCTGCCACCCGATGGCGACCAATCATGGGCAAGCCTGATCCACCGCGCCGACCAGGCGCTCTACGAAGCCAAGGCGCAGGGCCGTAACGGGTTTTGCATCGCCCCGCAGATGCAGAGAGCGTCAGAGAACAGTGACGTTTGAAAGCTGCAGCACCCGTCCCTGCGCGCAGCCTCGTGCGGAGCCGTAAATGGTGTCCGCACATGGGATCCGCGAACGTTTCCGCAGCACATCATCAACTCGCACCGCGATTCAAACGGACCTGTTCTATGACCCATCCTTGGTCGAAGCCGCGAGCTCCATGATCTTGAGCACCCGCAATTTCTCGGACTTCCTGAGTGCTTCGCGCGCTTCTTTGATGACCTGATGGGCCAAATTCTGGTGGGTGTGATGACGCTTTGCGTCGATCGCGGCATCAAGCCGTTGCTGAGCCAGCTTGATCGCTTTATCGACGCGATAGAGAGGGCCATGCGGATCCGTAGTGAGGGGTGGGTCGTAGCTTTTTGGCATGGCGTCTATCCGTGATCAGAACGGTACAATAGCTGTTCAAAACGGGACGGAGGGAATTAACGGCGCTTGATTCCCTGTGTCCTGTTTTTTTGCAAAACCGGCTCGGCAGCCGTTACTTGCCGAGTTCAAACAGATACTCGACAAACGACATCACTGCCCCGTCATACCCCTCCACCGCCGGGTTGCTGGATTCGATCAGGTAGTACTCGTCCGGTGCATGCGCGCCGCTGCCGTTGCCCAAACCGAAGTGGCCCGAAGCCAGGCTCAAGGGTGCGTCGGTGAACACGAAGCCCGGATACGAGCCCGCGTTGCGCGGCCACAGCAGCGGCTTGATGCCGCGGCGTTCCAGTACCGCGCGCTGCGCCTGGATCAGCGGCGCGTCGGCGGAGGTCTGCGTGCTGTCGTAACCGCCGCTGACGTTGACCTCGATATCGCCATAGCCGCGCTTGGCCAAGTGCGCCTTCAACGCGGCGACTGCATCGTCCTTCTTCATCCCCGGCACCAGGCGGAAGTCCATCTTGGCCACCGCACGGCCCGGAAGTACCGTCTTGCCACCCGGCCCGGTGTAGCCGGCGACCAGGCCCTCGATGTTGACCGTGGGTTGCGAGACCAGGCGCTCGTTGGCCTGCTGCCACGGCAGGTCGTCGATCCAATGGGCCACGCCGAATAACTCTTTTCTTTTGGCTTCGCTGCGAATCGCGGCACCCGCGGCGACCATCGCCTTGTGCTCGGCGCTGATCGGCGGCGCCTGCGGATAACCATCAATAGTGATGGTATTGCCGTCATCCGAGACCAGCGTGGCAAGCGCCTTCACCAGATGCCAGGCCGGACTGTCCACCATGGCCTTGAGCGAGGAATGCACGTCCTTCTTCGGACCCCTGCCCCACTTCTCGGCACTGGCGACCAGCTCCAACTCGATCACGCCCTTGGCGCCGAGGCTGATGCTCACGGTGCCGTCGGCGTCCTGCGTGGCCGCCGGCATGAACACACCAACGGTCTTGTGTAACGCCGCTTCCACGTCAGGGCGATGCACCAGCTGGCCTATATGCGGCGAGCCGATCTCCTCTTCACCTTCGGCCACCAGCACCAGGTTCACCGGCAGCTTCTGGTTGGATGCTTTGATCGCATGCAACGCCGCAAGGAACGCCGACTCCGGGCCCTTCTGGTTGACCGCGCCACGCCCGACCAGGATCTTGCCGAGGCCAGGCTTGTCGACCAGTTTCGACTCCAGCGGGGGCGAGCTCCATTCCTGCGGATCGAACTGCTTCACGTCGTACATGAAGTACAGGCCGACGGTGTTCTTCGCACCCGCATCGAGCGTGGCGAACACGCCCGGTTTGCCGTCGGTGTCGACGATCTCGACCTTCTGGAAGCCAGCCTCGTGCGCCAGCGTGGCCATGTACTCGGCGCCTTCGCGCGAGTTACGGTTCTCGGCGGCGATCGACGGCAGCGCGATCCAGTCCTGCAGCCGCTTTACCGCGACATCGTGCTGGGCGACGACCGTGCGCTGGATGGCGGTCAGGTCGGCCTCTGCGGCGGAGGCCAGCATCGGCACGCCGGATAACGCGAGCAGGAGCGCAGCATGGCGCACGGGACGACGGTCAAGGGCGGACAGGTGCATGCGGCGCTCCGGGTCGGGTGATGAACGATGCTAACCGGGTTGCGGCGCCCGGTGTGCGCTGCCGTGCACGGGCACGTGCGCAGCAGCTGCGCGCCTGACGTGGCTACCCTGCTGGCTTGTACGGAGCTGCTCCGACCTCACTAAAAAAGTGTGCCTTGCGTTGGCTATTGGATGTAAAGCGCGCGTCCGCCAGGCATGTCCCACCCTTGCCATTGACCACTGGCGAGGTCCACAGACACAAGGTGTTGATCACTCCGAGTCACCCCGTCAACGTCAGAAACCTCTTCGCCCATTGCCACCAACCGTCCCGGCAACAACCAGACAGACACCACGTTGCCAGTGCCCTCTTCGCTGAGCGGAAGTTCCGATTTCCACATCGTATTCAAGTCAGTCGCCAGTCGTGTCAACGCCAACCGACCAGCTTGGTCGATGCGCGTGATGCTCCATACCAGCACGCCCTCCGGCGCCTGCATCAGCATCGGGTCGCCGTTGGCTGGATCCTTGACGAAGCTCCCTTTCAGGAACACCGGAGCGCCGGCGATCGGTTGCAGCGCATCAAGACGCAGGAACTTGTCTTCGAAACTTTGCACCTGGCCAATCTTGCCGCGCCAGAACGTGCGCCGCGCCTTCGAGCCTTCATTAGTCACCGAATGGGGATAACGCAGTCGGTCGCCGTACTGATCATTGCTGGCCTCGGCGGCCTCGGCGGCTGTGTACAGGCCCAGCCACTGACCATCCAGTGTCACCTGGCGCGCAGGTACCTCCCCGTACGGCAATATCGGAGCAGTGCGTTCCCGTCCGTTGGCATACCGATCTGGTTCCGGCAGGGGCGCCGGCGTAGGCACGTAGTCAGTCGCTTTGAATGCGTCCCCTCGAATCACAAGTCGGCGCGCATCTGCGGTCATCAACACCAGCCCGCGGTCAAAGCTGTAGTACTTCGCCTCGGACGGCAGCAAGCCCTTGAGTGCGGGATTGCGCTGTTCGATGACTGCCGCGTCAACCACCACTTGACCGTCATGCGCACTCAACGCCATTGGCGCGTTGCCGATCAGCAGCCACACCACATCACCATCCTGGCCAAGCAGT
>JBDSGA010000135.1:0-5380 GCA_039919235.1 Thermomonas sp.
CGATGCAGGTGTGGCCGCGCATGTGGAACCTTTCATTGCCGACATGGCCGGTGCTTACGCGTGGGCGGACCTCGTCGTGTGCCGCGCCGGTGCGTTGACCCTCGCGGAACTGTGCGCCGTCGGCGTCGGCAGCGTGCTGGTGCCGTTTCCACAAGCCGTCGACGACCACCAGACCCGCAATGCCGAATATCTGGTCGAACGCGGCGCTGCGATCCTGCTCAAGCAAGACGATGCACTGGCGGAGCACCTGCAAATGGTGCTCGCCGAGCTCGTCGTGGATCCTGACAAACGTTTCACAATGGCCAATGCCGCGCGTGCGCTGGCGAAGCCCGATGCCGCCGAGCGCGTCGCCGACGCGGTGCTGGCTTGCATCCAACAAAAGAAGGCTGCCTGATGGCCGTGCTTAGCCTGCGCCTGCAGCAGATAGGCGACCTCGCCAAGGCCTTCCCGCGCGTGCACTTCGTCGGCATCGGCGGCGTCGGCATGAGTGGTATTGCCGAAGTGCTGTGCACGATTGGTTATCAGGTCAGCGGTTCCGATAGTGCCGACAATGCGGTCACCCGCCGGTTGGCCGACCTCGGTATCAGGGTCTGCAAGGGCCATGCCGCGGCGAACGTGCTGGATGCTGATTGCGTGGTGGTGTCCAGCGCGATCAAGGCCGACAACCCGGAGTTGCTGGAAGCACGTTCGCAGCGGATCCCGCTGGTGCCGCGCGCGGACATGCTGGCCGAGCTGATGCGCTTCCGCCACGGCATCGCAGTCGCCGGTACCCACGGCAAGACCACGACGACGTCCTTGCTCGCGAGCGTGCTGGCCGAAGGCGGGTTGGACCCGACCTTCGTCATCGGCGGGCAGTTGCTGGCGGCCGGTGCCAATGCGCGGCTGGGCAGCGGCAAATGGCTGGTCGCCGAGGCCGACGAAAGCGATGGCAGCTTCCTGCGCCTGAATCCGGCGGTGGCCATCGTCACCAACATCGATGCCGACCATCTTGAGAACTACGGCGGCGATTTCGAGCGGGTCAAGCAGGCGTTCTCCGAATTCCTGCACCGCTTGCCGTTCTATGGCATGGCGGTGCTGTGCATCGACGATCCCGAAGTCGCGATCCTGGCCGCGGGCACACCTCGCCACCTGGTGACTTATGGCTTTGCCGGCGAGGCCGACGTGCGCGCCGAAGACGTGAGTCAACAGGGCGCGCGCATGCATTTCACGTTGTGCCTGCCGGACGCTACGCGCACCCAAGTCACGTTGGCATTGCCGGGCCGCCACAATGTGCAGAACGCGCTGGCTGCTGCGGCAGTGGCGTGGCAGCTGGGCGTGGGCAATGACGCCATCGCGCGCGCGTTGGAAAACTTCGCCGGCATCGGCAGGCGCTTCAACCAGTTGGCGAAACTCGCGCTGCCCAACGGGGGCCACGCCATCCTGGTGGATGACTACGGCCATCATCCGAAAGAACTCGCCGCCGTGTTCGAAGCCGCACGCGGCGGCTGGGCCGAGCATCGCCTGGTCGTGGCATTCCAGCCACATCGCTATTCGCGTACGCGCGACCTGTTCGATGAATTCGCGGCAGTGCTGTCCAGCGTCGATGCGTTGGTGCTGACCGAAGTTTATCCGGCCGGCGAGGCCCCGATTGCAGGTGCAGATGCCAAGGCGCTTGCACGTTCGATCCGCACCCGTGGCCGGGTTGATCCGGTCGTGGTCGGCAGCGCAGCCGAGTTGCCGGATGCGCTCGCCGGCGTGCTGCGCGACGGCGACCTGCTGCTGATGATGGGCGCGGGCGACATCGGCCAGGTTTCGCAATTGCTTGCCCGCGAAGGCCTGCAAGGAGCCTCTTCATGAACGACAACGCAGTCTTCCCATTGCTGCAAGTCACCGATGCACGCGCGTTCGGCCGCGTCGCGGTGTTGATGGGTGGCAGTAGCGCCGAGCGCGAAGTCTCGCTGGATTCAGGGCGCAATGTATTGGCTGCCCTGCAAGCACGCGGCGTGGATGCGCATGCCGTGGATGGCATTCCGGAACTGGTCGATGCGTTGGTGCACGGCAAGTTCGACCGCGTGTTCAACATCCTGCATGGCAACAAGGGCGGCGGCGAAGACGGTGTGCTGCAGGGCTTGCTGGAAGCGCTGGAGGTGCCGTGCACCGGCTCGGGCGTGCTCGGCACTGCATTGGCGATGGACAAGATCCGCACCAAGCAGGTGTGGATGAGCATGGGCCTGCCGACGCCACGTTTCGTGCGTCTGGCGGCGGGTGACGATGCACACGGAAGTGCAAGTGCTGCGGGAGGCAGGATGCCGGGAGCGGCCGTCCGCAATGCAGCACTTGAGCTTGGACTGCCGGTGTTCGTGAAGCCGTCCAGCGAAGGCTCCAGTGTCGGTGTGGCGCGCGTGACTGACGAAGCCGCGATTGACAACGCCATCCGCGTCGCCCGCGAATACGGCGGCGAGATGTTGATGGAGCAGATGATCGTTGGCGAAGAGCTGACCGTCGGTATTCTTGGCGACGTCGCGCTGCCTTCGATTCGCATCGTGCCCAAGGGCGAGTGGTACGACTACAACGCCAAGTACGTGGCGGACGACACTCAATATCTGTGCCCGGGTTTGCAGGGTGCGGACGAAGACGAGATCCGCCGCATCGCGTTGGATGCATTTCGCGCGGCCGGTTGCAGTGGCTGGGGCCGGGTCGACGTGATGCGCGACCACCACACGGGCGCGATGTACCTGCTGGAAGTGAATACCGCACCCGGCATGACCAGCCATTCGCTGGTACCAAAAGCCGCGGCGCAGATGGGCGTGGATTTCGAAGAATTGTGCTGGCGCATCCTTGAGCAAACGATGGTGCCTCGCGCATGAGCGCGATGCTGCGACTGATGGGCTGGAGCCTGGCGCTGGCGCTGGTGGCGTTGCCCGTGGTCGCCTTGGTCAACGGTTGGGTGGGCGGCGAGCGCTGGCCACTGCGTACCTTGCGCGTACAAGGCGACCTGCATCGCGTGGACGAAGCAAGATTACGCGCCACCGTGCTGCCGTTCGCGAGCCGTGGTTTCTTCGCAGTCAAGCTGGATCGCATCCAGGTGTCGGTCAATGCGCTGCCGTGGGTTGAGCATGCAGAAGTTCGCAAGCACTGGCCTGATGTGCTGGAAGTGCGTATCCGCGAGCATCGCCCGTATGCGCGTTGGGGCCAGGGCCGCCTGCTGTCGGAACACGGCAAGCTGTTCGCTTCCGGCAATGTGGTGGACGTGCCCAAGACCATGCCGCTGCTGGATGGTCCCGATGCACGGGTACCGGAAGTCGTGGCGCTGTACATCCAGGCCCGCGATCAGTTGGTCAATGCGGGCGGCGTGCGCGGTGTGGCAGTGGACCTGCGCGGCAGCTGGTCGATCACCTTGGCCAACGGCACGGATGTCGTCCTGGGACGCAATGATTCGGATGCGCGCTTGCAACGCTTCGCACATCTGCTCCCGCGCTTGGTCGCGCAGCATCCGGGGCAGCAATTGACGCGCGCCGACCTGCGCTACACCAATGGTTTCGCACTGGTCTGGGCCGCACCCGAATCGGGCAAAGCCAATCCGGTCGTGCCTGCGACTCCCGCCACGCCACCTCTTCCCCAGCCGATCTCCGCGATGCAGTTGGACATGCATTTGGGTGAATGGCGCTCGCTGCAAGGATCCACATGAACCGCAAGGGCGACAAATCGCTGATCGTCGGCCTCGACATCGGCACCTCCAAGGTCACCGCACTGGTCGGCGAATATTCGCCGGGCGAACCGATCGAGGTCATTGGCATCGGTAGCCATGAATCCCGCGGACTGCGTCGCGGCGTCGTGGTTGACATCGATTCCACCGTGCAATCGATCCAGCGTGCGGTGGAGGAGGCCGAGCTGATGGCCGGCTGCGAAGTCCGCAGCGTCTACGCGTCGATCTCAGGCAACCACGTGCAATGCCGCAACTCGCAGGGCATCGTCCCAATCCGCGATGGCGAGGTCACCTACGCTGACCTTGATCGCGTGCTGGATGCTGCCAAGGCGGTCGCTATTCCGGCCGATCAACGCATCTTGCATGCGATCCCGCGTGATTATGTGTTGGACGATTCGCAGGAAGGCATTCGCAACCCGGTCGGCATGAGCGGCGTGCGCCTGGAAGTGCATGCGCATCTTGTGGTGTGCGCGCAATCGGCGGCAGCCAACATCACCAAATGCGTGCAGCGCTGCGGCCTGCAGGTGGATGACCTGGTGTTGTCTTCGCTGGCATCGAGCACCGCGGTGCTGACGCCGGACGAACGCGAGTTGGGCGTGGTGCTGGTCGACATGGGCGCGGGTACCACCGATCTCGCCGTCTTCGTGCATGGCGCGATCAGCCACACCGCGTCGCTGCCGGTGGCCGGCGACAAGGTCACCGAGGACATCGCGCACATGCTGCGCACGCCGACGCCAGAGGCCGAACAAATCAAGGTGCGCTACGCCTGCGCGCTGGCGCAAATGGCGCGGGCAGAAGAATCGATCCAGGTCCCGAGCGTGGGTGATCGTCCGCCGCGTCGGCTGCCACGGCATGCGTTGGCGCAAGCCGTGCAGGCACGTTACGAAGAAATCTTCGAGATGGTCCAGGCCGAACTGCGCCGCAGCGGTTTCGAGCAACACGTGCGTGCGGGCATGGTGCTGACCGGTGGTGCGTCGAAGATGGAAGGCGTGGTCGAGCTGGCCGAGGAAATGTTGCAGATGCCGGTGCGCATCGGCATTCCGCAGCACGTGAGCGGGCTTGGCGAGGTCACCGGCAACCCGGTGCATGCCACTGGCGTGGGCTTGCTCTTGATGGGTAGCCAGATCGAAAACCCGCGGCGCTCGATGCTGCCGGCCGGGAAGGTGGGCGGGCTATTCGAGAAATTATCGAAGTGGTATCGCGGCGAATTCTAGCGACACGGGCGAGGTCGCGAAGGCGCGGCCTCGCCCACGGGACAGGGCGATGGGCAGGGCGGCGGCGCAACGCAACACCGGCAACAGATCAAACAACAAGCCGATTCAGCAAGTTGATTCAAGACAGAAACTCATAACAAGAGGACACGGACATGGCGCATTTTGAACTGGTTGAAAAGATGGCACCCAACGCGGTCATCAAGGTGGTCGGCGTGGGCGGCGGCGGCGGCAACGCGGTCGCGCACATGGTCAGCAGCAATGTCGATGGCGTGGAATTCATCACTGCCAATACCGACTCTCAGGCGATCAAGAATTGTGGTGCCAAGCTGCAGCTGCAACTCGGCAGCAACGTCACCAAGGGCCTCGGCGCAGGCGCGAACCCGGAGGTCGGCCGCCAGGCTGCGCTGGAAGACCGAGAGGTGATCATGGACGCGCTACAGGGCGCCGACATGGTGTTCATCACCGCTGGCATGGGCGGCGG
>JBDSGA010000136.1:0-5672 GCA_039919235.1 Thermomonas sp.
GCGACCAGTCGATGAACTTCGGGAACGCGCGCACGCCGATCAGGTCGACATAGCGGCCCAACACCTTCGCCACTTCGGCGATGTGTTCTTCGGTATCGCCGTCCATCACCGTACCGAGGTCGAATTCGATCGGCCACGCATCCTTGCCCGGCTGCAGCACGATGGCGTGGCCGCCCAGATGGAATGCGCCGAGCTCGAAGCTGGTACGGGTGCGCATTGAAGGATTGAAGAACACCAAGGCAATCGATCGCCCTTTCAACTCATCGCCCAGCTTGGAGCGCTTGAACATCGCCGCGCGCGCCAGCAAGGCATCCAGTTCCGGCCTGCTCCAGTCCTGCGTATTCAAGAAATGCTTCATGTGGCTCGGTCCTTTGCCGCTCTCGCGCATCCTGCGCTCGCGACATCGTGCATCCATGCACATCGAAAACGAAAAAACCCAGCACGCTGGCTGGGTTCGGAAGTTTGCGACAACAGTATTGCGCTCCGGCTACCCAGTGACAGGTGACGTGTCCGGTCGGCGCGCACGCGAGGTCATGCCCGAGGCCATCCGGGCGCTGTTCGCGTAACGCGTGGAGAGATGCATGTTCATCAGGCCGAGGATGCTCGCATGCCGCACGCACCCACGCAAGCGCAGCGCACGGGCTTCAGCGTGCACGGCTCGGGTCAGGCGTGATGGAAACCCGCACGCGCAACCGGTTGCCGGGGTCCCGCGCCATCCGGGTGCGGAACTTGCTGCCCTTGTAGACGTAATCCACGTCATAGGCGATGGGCCTGCGGAACTCGCGCACCACAGGCTGCATCCGGCAATTCTGGAGAGCCTCGTCGTTATCCTCGGACGAGCCACCCAATCGCTCCTTGACCACGCCCACCACCCGCAACAGAGGATTGCTTGCATTGGGTTTCTTGGCTACGTCGCAAACCTGCTCCACTCGCGACGTGCGGAGCACTTGGTAGACCGGATCGACGTCGAGCACCTGAGCATAGTCGTAGCGCACGTTCTCCTGCGGGATCACCACCTCGACGGTATCTTGCGCATGCACGCACGGTGCCGCGAGCAGCAGGGCGACGGCAGCAAGACCGATATTGAGGATAGGGGGACGCAACGACATGGATGCAAGTCTAGCGATGCGCGCGCATCAGGGGATGAATCGCCGCTGTCGTGGCCCTGTAGCGCCGCGCGCCGTGCCGGGTGGCGCGGGTACGGGCACAGGCCCGCTACAATGCGCAACCCCATGCACCTGCCGCCATGAGCCTGCATCTCTACAACACCATGACGCGACGGCTCGAGCCATTCGCGCCGCTAGACCCTGCCGCGCCGACCATGTACCTGTGCGGGCCGACCGTCTACAACTACGTTCACATCGGCAATGCGCGCGGGCCGGTGGTGTTCGGCGTGCTGGCCGCGCTGCTGCGGCGCCGGTTCGGAGGGCTGCGCTATGCGCGCAACATCACCGACGTCGATGACAAGATCAATGCGGCGGCCAGGGAACTCGGGGCGCCGATCTCCGTCATCACCGACAAATACGCCGCTGCCTATCGCGAGGACATGGCCGCGCTGGGCGTGGCACCGCCCGACATTGAACCCGAAGCCACCGCGCACATCCCGCAGATCATCGCGATGATCGAGCGCTTGATTGCCATTGGTCATGCCTATGCCGCCGAGGGCCACGTACTGTTCTCGGTCGCCAGCCATCCGGGCTACGGCAAGTTGTCGCGCCGCGATCCCGATGAGATGTTGGCCGGCGCACGGGTTGAAGTCGCGCCGTACAAGCGCGATGCCGGCGACTTCGTGCTGTGGAAGCCATCCACCGACGACCTGCCCGGCTGGGACTCGCCGTGGGGCCGTGGACGCCCGGGCTGGCATATCGAATGCTCGGCGATGGCCGAAGCGCATCTCGGCCCGACCATCGACATCCATGCCGGCGGCATCGACCTGCAATTCCCGCACCACGAGAACGAAATCGCGCAAAGCGAGTGCGCCCACGACGGCGCACCGTTCGCGCGCTGGTGGCTGCACAACGGCATGCTCAACTTCGGCGGTACCAAGATGAGCAAGTCGCTGGGCAACATCGAAAAAATCCACGACCTGGTGCGCGCGCATCCGCCGGAAGCGCTCCGCCTTGCGCTGTTGTCCGCTCACTACCGGCAGCCGCTGGAATGGTCGGATGGGTTGATCGAACAAAGTGTGCGTACGCTGGATCGCCTGTACGGCACCTTGCGATATCTGGATGTCGTTAGCGTTGGATTGGATATGGAACCGCGGATTCCCCAGAGTATTGAAGATGCCCTAGATGACGATCTCAATACGCCACTAGCATTGAGCGAGCTTGCGCGCATTGCAGCTGAATCTCGCAAAGCCACAATTCTCGGTGGCCGAGGAGCGAAGATGAAATCCGAACTTCTGGGTGCCGGCATGGCACTTGGCCTGCTGCAGCAACCTCACGAAACTTGGTTCAACCGCGGTATATCCAACGACGACGATGCGCGCATCCAGCAACTGGTGGACGAACGCAATGCGGCCAAGCTGCAGCGCGACTTCGCACGCGCCGATGCACTGCGCAAGCAGCTTGCCGATGAAGGCATCCTGCTCGAGGACACCGCGGCCGGCGTGCGTTGGAAACGAGCATGAGCGATACGCCCTTCCCGCTCGATCCCACGCCCGCCGAAGCGCAAGCCACGATTGCCGAGGAGTTCGCGTTCTTCAGCGACTGGTCCGAGCGCTACCAGTATTTGATTGACCTTGGACGCAAGCTGCCACCATTCCCGGATGCATTGAAAACCGAGGAGCATCGCTTGCTCGGTTGCCAGTCAATGGTGTGGATCGTGTCCTCGGGCGATGCCAGCCGGATGGACTTCGCGGCGGCAAGCGATTCAGCCATCGTTTCCGGCTTGGTGTTCCTGGCATTGCGCGTGTATTCCGGCCGCAGTGCGCGTGACATCATCGGGACCGAACCAGATTTCATTGCAGTCATTGGCTTGGCCAAGCACCTGTCGCCCACGCGCAGCAATGGCTTGACGGCCCTGCTGGCGTTCATCCAGGACCACGCCAGGAGCGCGTTGGCCGCATGAGCGAGGCCCCGACGGGCGACGCTGTCAACGCGACGCTGATGGTGTCGCCGGCCGGTGTTCCCGGGTTCCGCTGGTTGATGCTGTTTCGTATCTGCACACTGCTCTCCTACCAGATCGTCGCCGTCACCGTCGGCTGGCACGTGTATGAACTCACCGGCGATCCATGGTCGCTGGGCCTGATCGGCCTGGCCGAGGTCATCCCGTATTTCTGCGTGGCGCCCTTCGCTGGCCACCTGGTCGATACGCTGCCGCGGCGCAAGCTCGGCGCTGCCGCCTGTATTGGATTGGCATTGAACGCCGGCGCGCTGGCCTTGCTCGCAGCACATGGCGTGACCGCGGATAACTTGTGGATGATTTATCTCGCCATCGCAGTGGGCGGCGTAGGGCGCTCGTTCCTCGGACCGGTCTACAACGCGCTGTTCGCGCGTGCGCTCAAGCGCGAGCAGTTCGCCCGTGGCGCCAGCATGGGTAGCGTGGTGTTCCAGTCAGGGCTGGTGCTCGGACCGGCGATCGGTGGCGTCCTGGTCGGCGTGGTCGGCAAATCAGCGACGTATGGCCTGTCGGCGGCCTTCGCGATCGCGGCCGCCATCGCGCTGCTGCGCATGCCAGTGACCGAGCCGCCATTGCAACTGCAGCGTGGGCCGGTCTTGGCCAGCATTGGCGAAGGGCTGCGTTTCGTGTTCGGCCACCAGATCCTGCTCGCGGCGCTGGCCCTAGACATGTTTGCGGTGCTGTTCGGCGGTGCGATCTCGCTGGCGCCGGCCTTCATCAAGGACGTGTTGCATGCCGGCCCTGAAGCCCTTGGAATGCTGCGCGGCGCACCTGCGGTGGGCTCTGTGGCAGTGGCACTGATCTTGTCGCGCTGGCAACTGCAGGCTAATGCCGGCCGCATCATGCTGGGTGCGGTGGTCGGGTTCGGCGCATGCATGATCGGGTTTGGACTGAGCACGTCGTTCTGGCTATCGGCCGGGTTCTTGCTGCTGTCGGGGATCTTCGATGGCGTGTCGGTGGTGCTGCGATCAACGGTGCTGCAACTAGCCACGCCAGATGACATGCGAGGCCGCGTGTCGTCGGTCAACGGCTTGTTCATCAGCTCGTCGAACGAACTGGGTGCATTTTATTCGGGATCCATGGCACGCCTGCTGGGGCTGGTGACTTCTGTCGTGGTCGGTGGCTGCGTGACCATCGGCATCGTCGGCATCACCGCATGGAAGGCGCCGAAGCTGCGCCGGCTGGATCTGCACGACCTGCATTGAAGAAAAAACCCCGCCGAAGCGGGGTTTCGCGAACTTGCCTCCTGTTTCAGGAAGCTGCAGCAAGGCTGGAAGTCAGTCGCCCATCTGCTTCTGCATGTGCTCCCAACGCTCCTGCGCATCGATGGTGCGCTCGGCAGTCAGCCGCGCTTCCAACCGATCCAGGCCGATATCTTCGCCAGTGTCGACGCAGTAACCGTAATCGCCGTTGTCCAGGCGCTTGAGCGTGCTGTCGATCTTGCCGATCAGCTTGCGATAGCGGTCACGGGTGCGCAGTTCCAGCGAGTTTTCGGTCTCGCGGGTGGCGCGCTCGGCTTCATCACCGACGTCACGCACTTCTTCTTTGAGGTTCTCGATGGTCTGCTTGGATTCCTCGACCAGGTCCGCGCGCCAACTCATCAGGCGCTGGCGGAAGTACTCGAGCTGCAACGTGCTCATGTACTCCTCGTCGGCCGCAGGCTTGTAGCCGTTCGGCACGATCGGCCGACCATTGGTTTCATCGGTCCGGTACGGCACGACCTTGAACTTGGCCTTCGGCACTGGCGCGGACGCCTTGGCGACAACGGCGACCGCGACCTTGCCCGGCTTGCGCGGCGCGCTCTGCGCGCTGGAGATGACAACCGGCTTCGGTTCGGACGCCTTGGCAGCCCTGCTCGATTTTGCAGGCTTGACCACCGCCGCCTGTGCCGGCGCGTCCATGACGTGCTTGGCAGGCGCCGGTTTTGCGGCGACTGGCTTGCTGGCGGCGACCGGCTTGCTCGCTGCGAATGGCTTGCTGGCGGGTACTGGCTTGCTGGCGGCCACTGGCTTGCTGGCGGGTACTGGCTTCTTGGCCGGCGCAGCCTTGGACGCAGGCGCCTTCTTGGCGGCGGGGGCAGCCTGCTTCGCGACCGCTTTCTTTGCCGCAGGAGCGGCCTTCTGCGCAGGCACCTGCTTCTTGGCGGGCACGGCCTTGCCAGCGGCCTTTTTCGCAACGGTCTTCTTCTCAGGCGCCTTGGCGGCCTTTTTAACTGGTTTTTTCGCTGCCACGAACTGGAATTCCTCTTTGTTCCCTTGAGATGGGAAAGCGCGCTGTTATACCCTGCTGGGCCTACAGCGGCAACCGCGCCAGCCTGTACCGGGTGCCGTGGCCACAACGTGATCGACCAATTCCTCATCGCCCTGCTGCGTGGCTACAAGCGCTGGATCAGCCCCCTGCTCGGCCCACGCTGCCGGTTCGTGCCCACCTGTTCAGAGTACGCGATGCAGGCTATTGCCAGGTTCGGCGTCATCAAGGGCAGTTACCTTGCAATGCGCCGCATCGGACGCTGCCATCCCTTCCACCCGGGCGGCCACGACCCAATCCCACCT
>JBDSGA010000137.1:0-19240 GCA_039919235.1 Thermomonas sp.
TGCCGGATGGCAGCACGAGGTTCTCCTACAACGGACAACCAATATTCCACTACATGGGCTGCAGCACCTTCAGCGAATACACCGTGGTGAACGAGATCTCGCTGGCGAAAATCAATCCGCAGGCCGACCCGGAAAAGGTCTGCCTGCTTGGGTGTGGCGTCACCACCGGATTGGGCGCTGTGCACAACACCGCCAAGGTGAAAGAAGGCGATACGGTCGCCGTATTTGGACTGGGCGGGATTGGCCTGGCGGTGATCCAGGGCGCGCGCCTGGCCAAGGCTGGCCGGATTCTTGCCATTGATACCAATCCCGGCAAGTTCGAATTGGCGATGTCGATGGGTGCAACCGACTGCATCAATCCGAAGGATTTCGACAAACCCATCCAGGACGTGATCGTCGAAATGACTGACGGCGGCGTTGAATTCAGCTTCGAGTGCATCGGCAACGTGAATGTGATGCGCGCAGCACTCGAGTGTTGCCACAAGGGTTGGGGCGAGAGCGTCATTATTGGTGTTGCTGGCGCAGGCCAGGAAATTTCGACGCGGCCGTTCCAATTGGTGACCGGACGGGTCTGGCGCGGTAGCGCGTTCGGCGGGGTAAAGGGCCGCACGCAATTGCCGGGTATGGTGGAGCAAGCAATGGCGGGCGAGATCGACCTTGATCCGTTCGTGACCCACACCATGCCGCTTGAGCATATCAACCACGCCTTCGACTTGATGCACGAGGGCAAGTCGATCCGCACCGTGATCCATTTCTGACATGCGCAAGATCGAATCACATGCTTGCTTCGGCGGCGAGCAGCAGGTCTGGCAGCATCATTCGCAGGCGCTGGGCTGCGATATGCGCGTGGCGGTGTACCTGCCGCCGCAAGCGCAAGATGGCCCGGTGCCGGCGCTGTATTGGCTGTCGGGCTTGACCTGCACAGAACAGAACTTCATCACCAAGTCCGGCGCGCAGCGTTACGCCGCGGAGCACGGCATCGCGCTCGTGTGCCCCGACACCAGTCCGCGCGGCGACGATGTCGCCGATGCGGAAGGCTACGACCTCGGCAAGGGCGCCGGGTTTTACGTCAACGCCACGCAGGCGCCGTGGGCCACGCATTACCGCATGTACGACTACGTCGTCGACGAACTGCCGGCACTGATCGAGGCGCATTTCCCGGTGAGCACGTCACGCGCGATCAGCGGGCATTCGATGGGTGGGCATGGCGCGCTGGTGGCCGCGCTGCGTAACCCAGGGCGGTACCGCAGCGTGTCGGCATTTGCACCAATCGTCGCGCCCTCGCAGGTGCCGTGGGGAGAGAAGGCGTTCGCTGCATATCTTGGTGAGGATCACTCACCGTGGAAGCACTACGACGCCGTCGCGCTGATCGCCGATGCAACCGAGCGATTGCCGCTATTGATCGACCAAGGCAGCGCCGACGAATTCCTGGCAATTCAGCTACGTCCGGAACTGCTGGAGGCCGCGTGCAAGATCAATGGCCATCCGTTGACCTTACGGATGCAGCCCGGCCATGACCACAGCTATTACTTCATCGCCAGTTTCATCGGAGGCCACATCGCGCATCACGCGACCGCATTGCGCGACTGAAGTTGGATGTCGTGCATTGCTGCGAGCGCCCCGCTGCTGGCGGACGCTACAGGACAGAGCAGCATCGGTGTCATGCAGGTCGTAGCATTAGAGTCAGGCTGCACTGACGTCGCGCAACTGCCAACCATTGCCTGCCAGCAAGGCGAGTCGCTGGCGCAGTATCGACGACGACAGTGAAGTAATCACCACCAGGTCGATGTGCAGGTCCTGCTGCTTGCCTTGCACGGTTGCGTTTGGGTCGCTTGCGCCCAATGCGACGTCCACCTCGTCCGGGTCTTCCTGCTTCATGCGCCAGCGCTGGAAGAGACCGTCGCTGCGTAATGCATCCTGCAGTTCAGCGGCAAGACCATTGGCGCCTTGCGACTTGAAGGCGAGGTCAGCATCGCCGCCGCGTGCGGGGTCTGGCAAGGTGATATAGAAGCGGGTAGCCATGTGCAATTCCGTTAGCGAGATGCGGCGAGACTAAACGCCGCGTGTTAGTGCGGCGTCGTCACGAACATTGCATACATGATTGCGTCATTCGAACTTGTGCGATTCCGCCGCGAAGGCCACCACCACCGCGCCCTTGCCGACGTTGACCAGTCCGGACAAGCCCATGAAGGTCTCGAAGACTTCCACGTTGTTTTCGGCGCAGGTTTCACGCAGGCGCGTATAGCCGGGCATGTTGCGCATCTCGTCCAGTTCGCCGCCGTAACTCAGGCCAACGGTGGGGGTCATCAGACCCGCGCGCACGCGTTGCGACGCGAAGTCGAACATCTTCTCCACAGCGTTGTTGAGGCCCTTGAGCTTGGCGACGGGACCGGTTTCACCGCGGTTGCAATGGAGGATCGGCTTGATGTCGAGCGCGGTACCCAGTGCGGCACTGAGGAAGCTCACGCTGCGGTCGCCGCGCTTGCGGATGCGGTTGCGCAGGTAATGCAGGTCGGGCGGCACCATGTACCCCTGCGTATACAGCGCCAGATTTTCCAGACGCGCGCGAATCTTCGGTGGCGCCTCGCCGGCGGCGCGCAGGCGGGTGGCTTCCACCACCAGTACACCCACTGCGGCGAACACGTTCTGGCTATCGATCACCCGCAGTGCGAAGGGCAGGTTGTTGCCGGAGGCCGCACGCACTGGCTTGTAATCGTTGAGGATCGTATAGCTTGCCTGCACGGCGTTGTCATAGATGCCGCTGCGCGTGCGCGTGGTGGTGATGCAGAAGACGTAGTCGTAGTCCAGGACGAGCTTGGACAGGAACAGGTCGTGCACCTGTTGCACGGTGAACGGCGTTGACTCGGCTTCGAAGGCGCGCGCGGCGGTCTCGCCGGTGAGGAAGCCAAAGGTCGCTTCCTCGTTGCGCACATCGGCCAATACGGCTTGCCCGATCTGAATCGTCACCGGCAGGATGGTGATGTTTTCACGCTCGATGAAGTCCGGCGGCAGGTCGCACGCCGAATCCACCACGATGCCAATACGCATATTTCCTCCAAATCCCCCGATCCGTTGCTTTGAAGCTACCGCAAGTCACGTGAGGATGCATGTGGCAAAGCGGCATGGTGCCGCTGCGGCTCGTCAGCTCGCGCCTAATGCCACAAGCCCAGGACCAGGCCGTAAAGGGTGAATTGCAGGGTGTGGTAGCCGCCGTCAATCAGCCATAACTTGAAGCTGCGGCCAGCAAAGGCGTAGTTGATGCCGAAGCTCATGGCCACGTAGGCCAGGCCGGTGAGGAAGCCCGCGTGCACCGCGATGAACAGCGGCGGATCGGGGCGCAGGATAATCGCGAAGGCGGCGGCCGCGACCAGCGCGGCAAGGAACGCGGTGCCGAACACCTTGGCCGGGTGCCTATCTGGCGGGCAGTTTGGGTCGATGCCGTTCTCGCGGCACCACGCGTTCTTGAACAGCGGCCCGTACCAGAGACCGCCGAGTATGAATGCGGATAAGGCTGCAACCAACACCGCCAACCAGTTGATATCGACGAAATTCGGCATGCGGTGTCTCCAGATAGCGTGGTTAGTGTGCGCCGTTCGGATAGGTGCGCGGCAGGCCGTTGTCCGGATGCAGATAGCGATCGCGCAACTCGGTCTGACGCGAGCGCATCGGAATCTCATGACCATCCATCCAGACTTGCGTCGCAACGTTGGCCACGTCCAGTGGATCACCGGTCCACAAGACCAGATCGGCGCGCTGGCCCACCGAAATCGTGCCTATCTGCGCGCCAACGCCAAGACTGCCGGCCGGAATCGAGGTCAGTCCGGCCAACCCGGCTTCCCACGGCAGTCCGTTGGCCACGGCATTGCCTGCCAACTGACGAATCTTGCGTGCGTTGTGGGAAGCGTCACCGGTTTGCGAGAACGACACGCGCACGCCGGCTGCGTTCATTCGCGCGGCGTTTTCGAGGGTTGCGCCGATCTCGTCAAAATCCGCAGGCAGGTCGGCTAGTGCATCGACGAACACCGGTACTCCGGCCGCGGCAATTTGCGGCGCAACCTTCCAGCCTTCGGTTGCGCCGACCAGTGCGATGCGCACGTCGCGTTGCTTCGTCCAGCGCAGCAAGCGGGCGATGTCGGCGGCGCGCTGGATGCGCACCAAGACTCGACCGCCCCCACCAAAGTAGCTAGCCAGCGTGCTACGTCCCGCCGGCGTGAGCAGGGCGAACTTCGAGTCCGCCGGAATGCGCCCGCGCACTTCATCGATCAATTGGTCCAGCAGCATCCATTGCGCCGCACGTGAACTCCCCGTCAGGTTGGCACCATCACCACCCAGCGTGATGAACAGCGCGCGCGGACCAATGGCATCCAGGCTGCCATCCAGCCGCACCACGCCGCCCTGGCCACCGATGATCGAACCACCCGCCTGCGTGCCAACGCCCAGCATCGTCCAGCCGATGCCTTCCACTCGTGCCACTGGCACCAGCACCGACTCCGGGTTGTAGGCCAAGGTCACGTCGAACTCGGGACGCACCTGCATGTCAGCGGCATTGGCGCCGAGCGCCAGCGTTTCGTCCACCGTCGCGGATTCACCGGAGACCTCTTCCACGCCGATGTCGGTAATGCCGCCGAACAAGGTCGGCGTCAGTGGCTTGCCCTGCGCATCAATCACCCGCGCATTGCCTGCCGAAAGATCCTTGCCGACAGCAGCGATGCGGCCGTCCTTGACCAGCACGTCGGTCGCCTGCAGCGTGCCGCGCGCACTGGCGGTATGCACCGTCGCATTGCGGATCAGCAGGTCTTGCGCGTTGGCCGCGCCCGCAATCGACAGAAGCGCGGCAATCATCGCCAGATGCTTGAATCCAGCGGCGCTCATTGCACACCCCCGCGCATCAGATCCTGGCCGAGCATGCCTTGCCCCAACAAGAAATCCGACTTCGGTTGCCGCGCGGGATCATGCCGGTCATACAGGCGCGCGCCATCGACATACACCTGCTCGGCCTGCGCATAACTACTGAACGGGCTGCCGTTCCACAGCACCACGTCGGCCATCTTGCCGGTTTCCAGCGTACCGGTCTGGTCGAGGATGCCCATCGCCTTGGCGGGGTTCATGGTGATCCACTGGATCGCATGTTCGGGCGTGATGTCGATGCCGATGCGATGTGCATTGGCGATGACCTTGGCGGCTTCCTGGTTGAGCCTCTGGATGCCTTCCTCGGAATCGGAATGCACGATCGCACAACTGCCCGGCACCCGGTCGACCAGCGCGATGTTTTCCTGGATGCCGTCGAAACTTTCCATCTTGAAGCCCCACCAGTCGGCCCACAACGCGGCACATACGCCTTCGGCAGCCAGCCGGTCGGCGAGCTTGTAGGCCTCCACGCCGTGGTGGAACGCGGCGATCTTGAAGCCGAACTCCTTGGCCAGGTCGAGCATGTTCGCCATTTCGTCGGCGCGGTAGCAGTGGATGTGGATGCGGATGTCGCCGTTGATCGCGCCCGCCAAGGTATCCAGCTTCAGGTCGCGCTTGCCGCCACTGTCCTTATTTGAATCGGTCTTGTCGGAATCCGCTTTCGCCGCCGCGTCCTTGCGCTTCTTCATGTAATCGGCGGCATCCGCAAACGCCGCGCGATACCCGGCCATGTTGCCCATCCGCGTCGAAGGTCCGCCCTTCTGGCCGTACACGCGCTTGGGGTTCTCGCCGCAAGCCATCTTCAGGCCCCATGGCGCGCCCGGGAATTTCATCCCCTGGTAGGTCACCGAGGACATGTTCTTCAGGGTCACCCCGCGGCCGCCGATCAGGTTGGCCGAGCCCGGCAGGATCTGCAATGAAGTAATGCCACCGGCAAGCGCGGTGTGGAAGCCCGGGTCCTGCGGCCAGATCGAATGTTCAGCCCACACCTGCGCGGTGACCGGCGAGGTCGCCTCGTTGCCATCGCTGCTGGCAGTCACGCCCGGACTCGAATACACGCCCAGGTGCGAGTGGATGTCGATAATGCCGGGTGTCACCCACTTGCCTGTTGCGTCCACTCGCAGGGCATCGGCCGGCACGTCGAGCGCGCTGCCGACCGCGACGATGCGGCCATCGCGCATCAATACATCGGCGTCATCCAGCCGTGCGCCGGTCCCGGTCAGCACAGTAGCGTGCTGCAGCAACACCGGTGGTGATGCGACCCGTTGGTAAGTGCTGGGATACGGATCCAGGGTGAAGCCAAGATCCGGTTTGGTCGCAGTAGTGGTCTTGTCTGGCGGCATGCTGGCGCAACCTGCCAGCACGGCCACCACGAGCGCGGCAGTCGCAGTCTTCCGTTTCATCATCCATCCCCGCGCACGTTGCATGCGCCTGCACGAACGTTAGCGTCATTGCCGCGTTCACGCCACATGACCGAGGTCATGGCCGCGTGGGACACTTCCGCAAAGATCAAAGAAAACGGAGGTCGCAATGAAAGAAAAACAAGACATCGTCGATAACTGGCTGCCGCGCTACACCGGCGTGGCGCTGGATGGTTTTGGCGAACACATCCTGCTGACCAATTTCGGTGGTTACCTGGCGCATTTCGCGGCGATGACCGGGGCCGAAATCGTCGGCATCGACCGGCCGATGCCAAGCGCCACTGCCGACGGCATCACCATGATCAATTTCGGCATGGGCAGCCCGAACGCGGCGACCATGATGGATCTGCTCTCGGCGATTGCGCCGAAAGCGGTGCTGTTCCTTGGCAAGTGTGGCGGCCTGAAGCGCAAGAACCAGCTTGGCGACCTGGTGCTGCCGATCGCCGCGATCCGTGGCGAAGGCACCAGTAACGACTACCTGTTGCCGCAGGTACCTGCATTGCCGGCGTTTGCCATGCAGCGCGTGATCTCGACCACGATCCGCGACATGGAACTGGATTACTGGACCGGCACCGTCTACACCACCAACCGGCGCGTGTGGGAACACGACGCCGAGTTCAAGGAAAAACTGCGCGCGATGCGCTGCATGGCCATCGACATGGAAACCGCGACGATCTTCGCCGCTGGTTTCGCCAACCGCATTCCTTGCGGCGCGCTGCTGCTGGTCAGCGACCAACCGATGGTGCCGGAAGGCGTCAAGACTGAAGCCAGCGATGCCAAGGTGTCTGCCGACTACGTACAGAACCACATCAAGGTCGGAATCGAGGCGCTGCGCCTGATCCGCCGCCACGGAAAATCCGTGCGCCATTTGCGATTCGACGAGTGAACCCGCAGCAGGTCATTACCTTCTGGCGTGATGCCGGCCCCGCCAAATGGTTCAACGGCGGCACTGGCTTCGACGCGAAATGTCGCGAACGTTTCGGCGATGCCCATATGGCCGCAGCCCGGCGCGAACATGACGACTGGATGCACAGTGTCGACGGCGCGCTTGCGCTGTTGCTGCTGCTCGACCAGATCCCGCGCAATATTTTTCGCGGCAGCGGCCATGCGTTCGCCACCGATGGCCTTGCCCTCCAGCATGCGCAGCAGGCGATCGGCGAGGGGTTAGACACGCAGGTAGAACCGGACCTGCGAGGATTCACGTACCTGCCGTTCGAGCATTGCGAAGACATGGCGATGCAGGATCGTAGTGTTGAATTGATGGCACCGCTGGGCGAAAGCTCCTTGGGTTATGCCCACGCGCATCGCAATGTGATCAAGCGTTTCGGGCGGTTCCCGCATCGCAACGCCGCGCTTGGGCGCAGCAACACGCTCGAGGAACAGGCGTGGCTGGATGCGGGCGGCGGGTTCTAGGCGGGCCTAGAAGCGAGTTTTCTCAGTACTTGGGAATCGAGGGGTCGATACCGGACCAAGCGTCGATACCGCCGGTGATGTTGTAGACCTCGGTGAAACCGAGCACGCGAAAATGCTCGGCGGCTTGGCCACTGCGGCCACCGGAATGACACAGGAACGCGAGTGGGGTGGCCTTGTCGATCGCCTCGATTTCTTCCATGCCATCGTCGAAGTTGGCGAATGGAATCGCCAGCGCGGCTTTGGCGCGTTCGTCGGCAGGACGCACATCCACGATGACCAAACCGCCGGCATTGACGCGCTGCGCGGCATCGGCAGGCGCAATCGCACGCACCTTCGGCGGCGCGTTCGGGTTGTCTATCACCAAGCCTTTGCCACGCGCGTCGTCGGCCCAATCGATTCGCAGGCCACGCGCGCGCTGCGCGCTGGCAAGGTCGAATTGCGCGCGGATGCCGTTGGATTCGCTGGCGATCGCACCTTCATCGTGCGGCGCAAGTTGCAGGCTGGCGTTGTAGCCGTTGTCGATCTGGATCTGCAGCGCAAAACCTTCGCCTGCATTGGCGACCGCCTTGCCCAGCATGTCGGCAGCAGCCGCGGTGATTTCAATGTTGGGCGGGGTGCGGTCGGGTGCAGGCACGCCGAGCGCCGTGTGCAATTCACCGCTGGCGGCCATCTGCATGATGATGTCGCTGCCGCCGAGCAGCTCGCCGCCGATGTACAACTGCGGGATCGTCGGCCAGTCGCCGTAGGCCTTGATGCCCTCGCGGATCTCGCCATCGGACAGCACATCCACGTGCATGTAGGTCACGCCGGTCGCGTCCAGCGTGGCCACCGCCTTGGACGAGAACCCGCACTGCGGCGCACGCGGATTGCCCTTCATGAACAGGACGACGGGATTGGCGGCCAGCAGGGATTCGATGCGGCTGCGGATGACGGGATCAAGGGACATGTCAGGGTGTTCCGGAACGTGGGAACCGGCATTTTACGCCCGTCCCGGAACAGGTTCCCTGACGCGACGCGATCAGCGGATCATGGCCGGATCCTGCTTGGCCTTCAACGCGCTGCACAATTGGATCGACTCGCTGGTCTGCGCCAGGCCACGTTCGATCCCCGCGGCATCTTGTGACCTCGACTTGAAGAATGCCTGCAGGCGATCAGCCTCGGCGGCGGAGCAGCCGCCGGCTCCCGCCAGCGAAGGCAGGCGGCCACCGGCGAAACTGCCGGTACGCTTGAGGATCTGGTCGTAGTGGGCGGTGAACCAGCGCCATAGTGCATCGCGCTTGGCCATCGTGTCACGACTGCCGTAGAGCAGCGCGGCCATTTCGCCGACCTTGACGTCCTTGGCCAGCGACAGGTTGCGGACCTGTTCGGCCAATGCGGGATCATCCACCCGTGACAGGCCGAACAGGATGCCGTTGCGGAGCACCGCGTCATTGGTCCGTGGCAGTTCGGCCATCAGGGCATCGACAACGGTCTTGCCGCGTTCCTGTACCGCCACGCCCAGCGCATAACCCAGCAGATCGGGATCTGCCGCAGCCAGGTTCAGGCGACCATCGGCCTTCTTCTCCAGCGCGACGTCACCCTGCTTCAGCAGGGCGGCGCGAACGGAGGGCACCTTGAAGCCGTATGCCAGGCTTGCGGCCAGCGTGCTGCGCATCAGCGAGGCATCCTCCAGTTCGCCGGCCTTGCGCTGATAGCCGAGCTGTTGCAGGCGTGGCAAATAAGCATCCTCGACCCAAGCGGTGAGCATGGCGCGCTGCGCGTCGGTGACAGCTTCGTGCTCGTAGAGCCACTCGACCTCACCCAGCGGCGCGGTTGCCACCTCGCGAATCTTCGAAACAGTCAACGGCTTCAATGCGGCCAGCATGTCGCCGGCATCCAGGTCGCCGTGACGGAAGCTGGCACCGATGCCGTCGGCATAGGCCAATTGCTCGGCGTCGCTGAGCGTGCCAACTTCGGCGGTGAGCTTGCCCAGGTCCTGCTTGTTCATGCTGAAGCGGTAATAGCCGCTGGCATTGGCGTTCGGCATGATCCATGTCGGGTTGCTGGCGCCTGCCAGGACCATCGAACCGGCAGCCTTGTCGAGCATGTCGCAGGCCACCTTGCTGCCATCGGCCGTGCCGTAGCGCACGCACACCGGCACGCCCCACACACGCTGGCTGTCGCCGCTGCTGCCCAACGGCAAGTACCGGCTCTGGCTCAGCTGCAGTACCGTCTTGCCATCCTTCTGCTCCAGCCTGGTCTGCACGTAAGGCACGCCGGACTGGTCGAGGAAGCTGTGGAAGGCATGCTTGAACGCATCCTTCTTGCCGGCCGCATCGGCGATCGCATCGACCAGGTCGTTGGTGATCGCATTGCCAAACTTGTGCGTCTGGATATAGGCGCGCATGCCGTTCTGGAAGGTTTTTTCGCCCACGAAGTTCTCGAACATCGCGAGCACGCCGGCACCCTTTTGATAGGTGATGCCGTCGAACGCAGTCATGATGTCGCCATTGCCGGTGATTGGCTGGGTGATGCGACGCGCGCTGACCAGGCTGTCGTTGCCCATCGCGCCCTGCGCTCCGAGGACCCGATCGAGGTCGGCGCGGTATTCCGGGTGGACCTCCATGGTGACCTTCTGCTGCATCCAGGTCGCGAAGGCCTCGTTGAGCCAGATGTCGTTCCACCATTCCATCGTCACGGCATCGCCGGTCCACTGATGCGCCAGTTCATGTGCGGTGACGTTGAACGAACCCTGCACGTTCCCGGCCGGCGAATCCTTGTCCAGCAGCAGCAGCCAGTCGCGGAAGGTCACCAGGCCAGCGTTCTCCATCGCGCCTGCGGAAAAGTCTGGTGCGGCCAGCAAGTCGAGCTTGTCCCACGGGTAGCCGAAGCCAAAATAGTGTTCCAGCGCGTGGATGATGCTCGGTGTTTCGCCCAGCACGCGCTGCATGCGATGCGCCTCGCCCTCGGCGGCGATGCCACGCAGCGGTAGCGGTGTGCTGCGATATGCATTCGGGGCAATATCCGGCGCCGCCTGGATGCTCCACGGACCTACGCCGAACGCCACCAAGTACGTCGGAAGTGGCAAGGTCTGAGCGAAGGTCAGCGTTTTCCAGCCCTTGCCGGTAGCGGCTTCCTTGATCTGCTGGGTATTCGCGACGCCGGTTTGATCGGTCGGAACGGTCAGGCTGATGTCGAACGGGGTCTTGAAGCCCGGCTCGTCGAAACCGGGAAAGGCATAACGCGCGCTGATCGGCTCCATCTGCGTCATCGCATACGGCTTGCCCTTGGCGCTGACTTTGTACAGGCCCTGCAACTGCGCATTGAGCGGCGCGGTGTATTCAAACTTCAGGCTCAACAGCTGCGGTTGTAGCGTGCTGCCGAAATCCACGCGGACCACGCCCGCCTTCGCGTCCGCTTCGACGTACTTGCCTGCGTGAATCTTGCCGGCAGCGTCGGTGATCGTCACCTTCGATACCTTCAATTCGCTGCCGTCCAGCCAGACATGGTCGGATGCCTTGGTCAGCTTGACCTTGATCGTGGTGGTGCCGGAAAAATCCTCTTCTGCCGGATCCACCTTGAACGCCAGCTGGTAGGACAGCGGCACCGCCCACGACGGCAGGCGGCCCTGCGGCACCTGGTCGGTCGTGGCGGCAAACGCGGCGCCGCAACATGCAGCCAGCACGGTGAACATGAGAGGGCGGGCAAGACGGCGCATGGGATGTTCCTGGACTAGGAGAATCCCCACGCTAAAACCGCGATGACTTCGGTCACAGTGCCATTGGGCATGGTTCCTGCAGATGCGTTGGCAGAAAACCCAGCGACGCCTATTTCCCCGCCAACAGCTCCCGCACCACCGGCAACACCAGCCGCGTCCATTCCACATACATCGCGGCCGATGGATGCAGACCGTCTTCGGCGAGCATGCCCGGCTGCGCACCCGACGCGCGCGAGACGTGGGTGATATTGACGAACGCTACGCCGTGCGCTCGGCAGATGTCTTGCGCCGCAGCGTTGTAAGCATCCAGTTCGTCGGTAATCTGTTTCAGTTCGCGGCCGCTCTCCCGCGCGAACGGGGTCACGCCCCAGTCTGGAATTGACAGCATCACCACATGCTGCGGATTGCCTTCGGCAAGACGGATCGCGCGCTCCAGCAGCGCAGTCAATTCAACACGATAGTTGCCGACATCGCGCCCGCGATACTGGTTATTGACGCCAATCGCCAACGACACAAAGCCGTAATGGCCCAGTGGCGCATTGACATCGGCTGCGTCCATTGCATCTGACAGTTCGTCCGTGGTCCAGCCGGTGGTGGCGATGATGCGCGGGTCGGCGAGCGCGATGCCCTGCGCGCGCAATGCGTGGGCCAGTTGGTTCGGCCAACGCCCATTGGGGGCGACGCTTTCGCCGATGGTGTAGCTGTCGCCCAAGGCGAGATAGGAGATACCAGCTTGGGTTGGCGGCTGCGGCGCAAGGTCACCTGCGGGACTGGATCCTGCGCAGCCAGCCAGTGCGGCGCCCATTAACAGTGTGCCCATGAATGCCTCACGCCACCGCGGCAGTGCGCGCATGCGATGTCTCCGCCTGGCGGTCCAGCACGCGTTCGATGCGTGCGAACACTTCGCGCAACACCGGCGCTTCCGGCAACAAGGTCACCCGGAAATAATTGCGGTACGGCACGTTGAAACTGGCGCCCGGCACGATCAGCACGTCCTCGGTTTCCAGCATTTCCAACGCGAACGCATGGTCGTCGAATCCGTGTGCGGCATCGCCAACCACGGCCGGGAAACCGTACAACGCGCCCTGCGGTACGACCAGCCGTAGGTGCTCACTGGCTTTGCAGCTGTCGATCAAGGCCTGGCGGGTTTCGTACAAGCGCCCACCCGGTTGGCACAGCGGCGTGATGGTGTCGATGCCGTGCAACGCTTGCTCGATTGCGAACTGTCCGGGCACGTTGGCGCACAGGCGCAGCGCGCCGAGCAGGTCCATCGCGTGGTGGAAGTCGCCGATGGCCAATGGGTCACCGCTGAGCACCGCCCAGCCAATACGCCAGCCACACGCACGATGCACCTTGGACAGCCCGCCGAAGCTCAAGCACGGCAGGTCACCGGCGAGCGGGGCGATCGGCTGGAACACTTCGTCGTCGTACAGGATGCCGTCGTAGATCTCGTCGCACATGAGCAGCAGGTGATGTTTTTCGGCAATCGCCACGATCCGCTCCAATAGCGCACGCGGATAATTGGCGCCCGTCGGGTTGTTTGGATTGATCAGCACGATCGCGCGGGTGCGCGGGGAGACCAAGGATTCAATCTCTTCCGGATCCGGCAGGAAGCCGTTCGCTTGCTCGCAGCGGTAAAAGACTGGACGGCCGTCATTGAGGATGGTCGCCGCCGACCACAGCGGATAGTCGGGCGAGGGCACCAGCACTTCGTCGCCGGGATTCAGCAGGGCGCGCAGGCTGATGTCGATCAGTTCGCTGACGCCGTTGCCGATGAAGACCCGTTCCGGCGATGCATTCGGCGTGCCGCGCGCCTTGTGGAAGGCAGCGATGGCTTCGCGCGCTTCCGGCAAGCCTTGCTGGTGGGTGTACGGATCGGTGCCGGCGATGTGGTCGGCGATGGCGCGCTGTAGGTGCTCCGGCGCACGGAAGCCGAACGCGCCGGGATTGCCGATGTTGAGCTTGATCAGGCTGCGGCCCTGGGTTTCCAGTTCGCGGGCGCGGCGGGCGAGTTCTCCGCGGATTTCGTAACGTACTTCGGAGAGGCGGGCGCGGGTCTTGAGGCTGGGCGGCGACATCGGCGGACATGGCTGTTGGCGTGGGGCGATCAGCCTAGCGGGAAACGGGGCAGTGAAATGGGATCAGAAGAAAAAAGGGGTCAGAGTGAAGTTTCCTGATCAGGATCTGGACCGCCTGGGTATCGTTGGCAGGAAATTCACTCTGCCCCTTTTTTTTGCGCATTCCGCCGGGAGCCATTGCCAGAATCCCCGCTAGAATCGCGCCATGACTGCCATCCCACACGCATGACCCCGCTGCAGGCTATTGGCTGGCGCTGGACGCCGGCCACCTTGCCGGCCAATTGGGCCGGCGTGTTGGCCCTGCATCCACAGGCTCGCCCAGCGCGAATCAGCGAGCAGCACCGCAGCGGCTATCTGGTGGCCGAATCACTGGAGGGTTCCTATCGCGCTGAATCGCTGGCGGAATGGCAGCGCGCCGGGAGCTACCGCAAGGGCGAGACGACGCCTGAGGGCCGGCCGGCAGTGGGCGACTGGGTGTTGATCGAAGGTGAAGCGCCAAATGCGCTGAGCATCGTCGCGCTGTTGCCGCGCTTTTCCGCGATCAAGCGCGGCGCAGCCGGTGAGCACTACCGCCAGCAGGTGATTGCCGCCAACATCGATACGGTGTTCGTGGTGTGCGGACTGGATGCGGACTTCAACCCGCGCCGGATCGAGCGCTACCTGATGCTGGTCGGCGGCAGCGGCGTGCAGCCCGTGGTGGTGCTGACCAAGGCCGACCAGCCCGGTGCGGAGCGCGATGCGGCGGTTGAGGAATTGCGCGCGCTGGACGTGCCGGTGCTGGCCGTCAATGCCAAGGACCGCGCCAGCGCCGCCTCTCTGGAGCCATGGTTGGGCGAAGGTCAGAGCATTGTCTTGGTCGGAAGTTCTGGCGCGGGCAAGTCGACCCTGACCAACACACTGCTCGGCACCGAGCGGATGAAGACTGGCGCGGTCCGCGAGGCCGATGACCGCGGCCGCCACACCACCACGCATCGTGCGTTGATTCCGTTGCCGTCAGGCGCCTGCATGATCGACACGCCGGGCATGCGCGAGCTCAAGCCGACCGGCGAGGAAGACGTGACCGAGAGTTTCGCCGACGTCGAGGCGCTGGCCGGGCAATGCAAGTTCCGCGACTGCAAGCATGCGAAGGAACCCGGCTGCGCGGTACGCACGGCGATCGAGGCCGGCGAGCTGGATGCCCAGCGTGCTGCGAACTTCTTCAAGCTTCGCGACGAAGTCGTGGGCGCCGCAGGCCAACTGGCCACGCGCTTGAGTCAAAAAGTGGAGGCGAGAGTGCAACCGAAGGGGCCGCGAATTCGCGTCAACCCGCACGCCGACGACTGATGGCGACCGAGCGTAGCCCCGACATCGCCCACCATGCCGCGCTGGACGCGCGGATGACCAAGGCCGCGCGCGAGATCCGCCTGCTCAGCCTGGTCAGCTGGCCGGCCAGCGAGCAGCAGCAGTTCCTCGCCGATCATGCGCAAGGCAGGGCGACACTGCCGGCGTATACGTATCCGAAGCATGATTTTTCCGCCGAACGTGTCGAGTTCGAGGCGATTGCCGCCGCCGCTGATCCAACGCATCCGCTGGGCATCTACTTGATCGAATCCGCCCACAGCTGGGGCCTGGCGGCCGAGTTGCTGGAAAACCTCGGCACGCGCAGGGTCACCGAGCTTTCCATCGCGTTGTTCGGCACCCCCGACCACACCCTGCCGGGCGGCGCCACCATGCGCGAGGCGGCCCAGCATTTCATCGACATCGCCAATGAGCTGGACCAGGAACTGCTGGCACCCTCGGAGCAGGTGGAAATTTCGGCGACGTCCTTGCGGCTGCAATTGCAGGCGTCACTGGATGATTATTTCGATGCACGGGTGATTACCGTCGAACTCGATCCCGACCTGATCGCCAAGGCTGCGGCCGGTGCTACCCGCATCCGCCTGCGTTCCGGCGCCGCGTTTTCCGATTACGACCGCCACCAGTTGTTGCAGCACGAGGCCTTCGTGCATTCGCTGAGCGCGCTCAACGGTCGCCAGCAAACGGTGCTGCCCAGCCTGTCGCTGTCCTCGCCGCGCACCACCGCGACCCAGGAAGGACTTGCAACCTTCGCCGAGCAGATCACAGGCAGCATCGACATCGAACGCATGAAGCGAGTCAGCTTGCGCATCGAGGCGGTCGCGATGGCGCTGGATGGCGCTGATTTCCTGCAGGTCTTCCAGTACTTCCTGGATGCCGGGCAGGACCGCAACGAAAGCTTCACTTCCGCGCAGCGCGTGTTTCGCGGCGTGCCGACCACCGGCGGCTGCGCGTTCACCAAGGACACCGTCTACCTGCGTGGCCTGATCGGCGTGCATACGTTTTTCCGATGGGCGCTCAAGCAGCGCAAGTTGCGCCTGTGCCGCATGCTGTTCGCCGGCAAGATGACCTTGGCCGACGTGCAGCGCTTCGAGCCACTGTTCGACAGCGGCGATTTGTTACCGCCGCGCTGGTTGCCCGAATGGGTGGAACGCGCGAATGGGTTGGCCGGGATGCTGGCGTTCTCGCTGTTCGCCAACCGGATCCGGCTGGACCAGATCATGTCGGCCGAGCGCGTTACGGATATTTGATCGGCGATGCCTAACCGTCTGTTACGGACGAAGCCGGTAATATGGATCGTCCTCGCATTCGTGGTGTGTTCCGATGACCGACCCGCATGATTTCTGCGATGACCTGAAGCAGGCCGCGCTCGATTACCACCGGCTGTGTCCGCCTGGCAAGATCAAGATCAGCGCGACCAAGCCGATGGTGACCCAACGTGATCTGGCGCTGGCGTATTCGCCGGGCGTTGCGTTCGCATGCGAGGCTATCGTCGAAGACCCCAACCAGGTCAGCACGCTGACCGCACGTGGCAACCTTGTGGCCGTCATCACCAATGGCACCGCGGTGCTTGGGTTGGGTGACATTGGGCCATTGGCCAGCAAACCCGTGATGGAAGGCAAGGGCGTGTTGTTCAAGAAATTCGCCGATGTCGATGTGTTCGACATTGAAATCAATGAGCGCGACCCCGACAAACTCGTGGACATCATCGCCTCGCTGGAACCGACCTTCGGCGGCATCAACCTGGAAGACATCAAGGCGCCGGAATGCTTCATCGTGGAGCGCAAGTTGCGCGAGCGGATGAACATCCCGGTGTTCCATGACGATCAGCACGGCACCGCGATCATCGTCGGCGCTGCGATCCTCAATGCGCTGGAAGTGGCCGGCAAGAAGATCGAGGACGTGAAGCTGGCGACCACTGGCGCCGGTGCGGCGGGCATCGCCTGTCTGGACATGCTGGTGGCCCTGGGCATGAGGCCCGACAACATCCTGGCGCTTGACCGCGATGGCGTGTTGTACATCGGCCGCGACCAGCTGGACCCGGACAAGCAGCGTTACGCGCGCGCGACCGACAAGCGCACGCTGGCCGACATCGTCGATGGCGTGGATGTGTTCCTGGGCTTGTCTGCCGGCGGCATCCTGAAGCCGGAGATGGTCGCGACGATGGCGCAGCGGCCCATTATCCTGGCACTGGCCAACCCGAACCCGGAAATCCTGCCGGAGGACGCCAAGTCCGTGCGCCCGGATTGCATCATCGCCACCGGTCGCAGTGATTACCCGAACCAGGTCAACAACGCACTCTGTTTCCCGTACATCTTCCGTGGCGCGCTGGACGTGGGTGCCACCGAAATCGACGAATCGATGAAGCTCGCGTGCGTGCGTGCTATCGCGCAATTGGCGCGGATGGAAGCAGGCGACCTCGGCGGCGCGTATGCCGGTGATGCGCCGACCTTCGGCCCCGAATACCTGATCCCGCGCCCATTCGATCCGCGTCTGCTGACGATGCTGGCGCCCGCCGTGGCCGAAGCGGCGATGGCGTCGGGCATCGCGCTGCGACCGCTGGCGGATGTGGAGGCGTATCGCGAAAAACTCGGCCAGTTCATCCATCGCAGCAGCCTGATGATGAAGCCGGTGTACGAACGTGCGCGCGCCGACCGCAAGCGCGTGGTGTACGCCGAGGGTGAGGAATACAAGGTCTTGCGCGCGGTGCAGACGGTGATCGATGAACGCCTCGCGTTCCCGATCCTGATTGGTCGCCCGGACGTGATCCAGACCCGTATCGACAAACTTGGCCTGCGCATGCGCGCCGGCGTCGATTTCGAGCTGACCAACATCAATGACGATCCGCGTTTCGATGACTATTGGCGCCAGTACCACGCGCTGACCGAGCGCCGCGGGGTGACCCCGGATGCGGCCAAAAACCTGTTGCGGTCGCGGCCCACCTTGATCGCCGCGTTGATGGTCGAGCGTGGCGAAGCCGACGCGCTGATCTGTGGTTTGGTCGGGCGTTTCCACAAGAAGCTTGGCTACCTGCGCAGCATCTTCGATTTCCAGCCCGGCATCGTGGGCACCGCGGCCATGACCGGGGTCATCAACGACCAGGGCGTGATGTTCTTCGTGGATACCCACGTGCAGCAGGATCCATCGGCGGAGCAAATCGCCGAGGCGACCATGCAGGCGGCGTACCGGCTCAAGCTGTTCGGCATCGAGCCCAAGGTGGCGTTGCTGTCGCATTCCAATTTCGGCAGCCACCAGGATGCCAGCGCGTCGAAGATGCGGCGCGCTTACGAAATCGTGCGCGCGCGCGTGCCGAAGCTCGAGATCGATGGCGAGATGATGGCCGACACCGCCTGGGACGAAGCGCTGCGCCAGCGCATCTTCCCCAACACCACGCTCAAGGGACGCGCGAACTTGCTGGTGATGCCGAACCTGGACGCGGCCAACATCGGCTACAACCTGGTGCGGGTGATGACCGGTGGTGTCGCGATCGGCCCGATCCTGATGGGATTGGACAAGCCCGCGCACATCCTTACCTCGGCATCGACGTCGCGGCGCGTGGTCAACATGACCGCGATTGCCGCGGTCGAGGCGCAGATCCGCGCGGACATGCTGCAGGCGCGCGCAACGTAACCAATTCGCTCCCCGCACGAATCTGCTGGTAGGCGCTCGCAACGCCGACCCAAGCGGCGGCGCCTGTGCCGCCGCTGCATGCGTGCCAGGAGTTGTCCATGACCGATCACGGTCCGCCCCAGGCCGACCGCAACGCCCGGGGATACGCAGAGCCAAGCGTGTGCTTGGTGCGCGCGCGGGTTTGGCAGGGCGCGCGGGCTGATCCATGATGGCCACGATCCTGCCATTCACGAGGGGCGCGGCATCCGCGATCAACATGCCTGACACCGCAACGCTGCCGACGCGGCCCGGTCACGTCGACGCCGAGCGTGCCCACCAGCGGGCGGCTGACGATGCGGAATGGGCGGCGTTGATGTTGCGCGCGCAGGATGGCGACAAGGATGCCTACCGCGTGCTGCTGCAAGCCATAGTGCCGTATCTGCGCGCCATTGCCCGCCGCTATCTCGGTCACGGCGAAGATGCCGAGGACGCGGTGCAGGACGTGCTGATGGTGGTGCACGGCATTCGCCACACCTTTGAGCGCGGCCGCCCATTCAAGCCGTGGCTGGCCACGATTGCCTCGCGCCGCTGCATCGACTTGCTGCGGCGCCGGTCACACCGCGCGCGCCACGAATACAGCGAGGTGATCGACGCCGATTACTACGCCAACGGCGATCCCGGGCCTGACGAACTGCTGGCCCGCGAACAAGCCGCCAGCCGCGTGCGGACTGCGGTGGACGGATTGCCGCCACGACAGCGTGACGCCATCGCGATGCTGC
>JBDSGA010000138.1:0-6986 GCA_039919235.1 Thermomonas sp.
CACCAACAAGGCGAATGCCATCCAGGTAGACGCCGACCGCATCCAGTCCATAGGCCGTACCTGTCACCGCCAGGTGTCCCCCGCCGCTGTCGAGATCGGTCGCGGAATAGGCATGCAGCAACACGCCGCCGGCTTGGCCGATGCCGGTCAAGCTGATGTCGCCACCCGAACTGGCCAAGCTGCTGTAGTAGCCACCGAATGCCAGACCAGTTGCACCGTCGCTGTGGCCATATAGCGTGATGCCACCACTGGCGCTGTCCAGCATGCCATCGATGTCGACGCCATTGCCTGTGCCGCCTTCGCCGTGCACCAGGATGTCGCCACCACCACTGGTGATGTTGCCGTTGGAGACCAGGATGCCGATGCCGCCGCCGTACCCGCGCAGGGTGATGTTGCCGCCCGCGCTGTCCAATGTGCTGTCGTAGATGCCGATGCCCAATTGGGTGTTGCTGGTGCCATGCAGGCTGATCGCACCTCCGCCGCTGGCGAGGGTGGCATTGCGCAGGACCATGCCTGCGACGCCGTCGGAATCGATGCCGGAAAACACCAGATCGCCGCCGCCACTGTTGATGACGGCACCGGATATCAATATGCCAGCGCTACCACCAAGCGCGGCAGCCGCAGGCGACGTCAGCCCGCCAAAGTAGTAGCAGGTCGAACAGTAAGAAACCAGGCCGGAACGCTCGCCGAAGAGGGAGATGTTGCCGCCCGCGCTGGAGATGTCACCGTACACCAGCACGCCATAGTTTCCGCCGCTGCTGCCGCTGATGCTGATGTCGCCGCCATTGGTGGTCAAGGCGCTTCCGACATAGACCCCGGCATCGAGGCCTGACGCAGTGCCCTGCAGCGTGATGTCGCCGGTGTCGGTACTGAACGGGATGTCGGCCACGTTGAGACCGTACAGCCCTGTGCTGCTGACGACGATCCCTCCGCTCGTGGTACTGACGCTAGCGCCGGACCCGCGATAGGTTCCACCGAAGAAAACACCGGCCCCGTAGAGCGCACTGCCATCGATGCTGATACCGCCGCTGGTGCTGGCAAAAGAGCCATCGAGTACGTGTACGCCGGTCGCATTGGCGCCGCTGTACGTGGTCGTAGCCGTGCCGGTGATGGTGATGTCTCCGGTGTCGCTCGACACCAGGCCCCCCAAGACACGTACACCGTAGTCGAAACCCTTGCCAAGCACGGTGATGTCGCCGCCGTTGCTGGTCAGGTCGCCGTAATACAGGAACACGCCACTGCCGCCGGCAGCGGTGCCGGTGATGCTGATGTCGCCGCCATTGGTGTGCAGGCCCGATCTGCCGACGAACACGCCGGCAGTGGCGTTCAAGTCCGATGAGACACCAACGATCGTGATGTCACCGGTATCCGTCGCGATGCCCAACCCCTCCAGGACCAGCCCGTTCTTGCTGGTACTGGTCAGCGCGATCGTTCCGCTGGCGGTAGTGATGCCGGGCGTCAGGCCGCCCGACGTCCAGAACTCGATCCCGCTGCCACCGACCGCATCTCCGATCACGGAAATATCGCCAGTAGTGCTGGTCAAGGTCGTACCCGCCAGAGCCACGCCGAACGGGTAATAACCCGTGACATCTTGCGACGCGGAACCCTTGATGATGATGTTGCCAGTGGCGCTGTCGATCGTGCTGTCGTGGAAATAGCTGCCCGAATAGATGCCTGTGCCGTCGATCGAGATGTCGCCGCCAGCGCTGGCAAGCGTGGAATAGACCACGGAGACGCCGTCGGGCCCATCGCCATTGATGGTAATGCCGCCGCCGCCGCTACTGATACCCGCATTGTCCAGTCGCACTCCGGTGCCGGACGCATTGGTGGCGTCGATGCTGATGTCGCCCCCAGCGCTGTTAATGCCGGTGTACTGCAGAAGCGCGCCGTTGTATGCGCCATTGCCACTGATGGAAATGTCGCCGCCGCCACTCGCGACCTGGCTGTAGTCGAGGTAGACACCACGCCCCTCCCCACTCATGGCGATGTCGCCACCATTGCTGTCCAGGTTGACGTGGAAGAAAGACACATAGCCACTGTCCGGTTTGCCGCCGTTGACGTTGGCGGTGAATGACAGCTCCAGCGGACCGCCGACGGACACTATGTCGAAGTAGCTGCCATAGATGCCGCCGGTGGCCTGCATGTGAAGGGCAACTGCATCACTGGTGGCGTGTTGGATGTTCACACCCGGGTCGATATGAATGTTGCCGCTGGTACCGAATGCCAATGCGGCATCGGCAGAGAGCTGGACCACAGTCCCTCGGTCCAGCGTCGCGCTCAGCGCGGCATCGGTCAGCACCGCACCGACGCCGGATGCAGCGCCGGAGCTGGGTGTAATCCTGATGGACGGCGCATTTACCAGCCAATTACCGGCCTCGATATAGGCACTGGCCCCTGCGAAGAACGAGCCGGTGGTGGTCGTGGTGACGGTGCCCCCGCTCGCGCCGCTCGCAACCAAACCACCTGCCAGATCGATGGAATCGGCGGTGATCGAGATGTTGCCACCCTGCCCATCCCCCGAGGCATTTGCCAACCAGGTATCACCAATACTGGCGTTATTGGCGTTGATGTTGATCGTGCCGCCATTTCCGCCCAGCTGACCGGTGACGTTGATGACCGGTATCACGTCATCGAACTCCGGGGTCACGTTACCCAGATCGGTGACGACCAGGCTGCCCGTATCGATGTTCACGGCGCCGCCAGTGGTGGTGCCGTAGGCCAGTAGCGAGGCGCTCCAATAGGCCGTGCCCGGGCCGCCCAACCATGCCTGTTGGCCACGGAACAGGAGCAGGTTGTTGCCGACGAAGTTGATGGTGCCGCCAACGCCTTTGTTGCCGTAAGCCCAGACGCGGTTGTAGATCTCGGCGTCGTTGGCCTTGATGTCGATCAACCCGCCCGACCCATCGTTGGCTACGGCCTGGAGCACGCCACCGTGATAAAAGTGATTGACATCGATGTGAATTTCACCCGCTGACCCACCCGCACCAAACGCAGAGGCGTTGACCAGCCCCAGCCGGTTGTTGGCGTTGCACAGGTCGGTGGGTCCCGTGCCGTAGCACAAGTGGGTGAACAACTGATTGCCGCGCAGTTCGATGGTGCCCGCGTTCTCGCCGGCATTATTGGCATTGGCGCTGACATTCCCGGTCTTTCCGTCCACCCCGCCCAGGTCGATGTTGCCCATGCCGGCATCGATGATCACCGAGCCACGGCGGCTCCCCGCCGTAGGTGCGGCCACATTCCCGCTGATCCATATCCGCCCCCCGTTCGCAGGGTCGACAAACAACCCGTTTCCTGCAGAAGCACCATCCATGGTGTTGCTGCGCATCTCGATGTGCCCGCCTTGCGCGAACACGTTGCCGCTGCTGGTAATCCCGCCATTGCAGTTGATCGAACAATTGGACACGCCTAGTCCATTGCCGGACACGGTGACCTGGGTCAAGCCGTCTCCGAAGTAATCCAGGGTCACCTGGCTGGTGGCGCCGAACACCACACTGCCATTGGTCGCGGAGATGGTGCCCGCGTTGTTGATCTGCGAACCGATCAGGCCGATCGTCCCGCCATCCGCCGCAGTCAGCTGGCCGTTATTCCAGATCGCACCGGCAAGGGAACCGGACGCAGTGAAGCGGTACTGGCCCGATGACACCCCAGACAGGAAGTCGGCATCAGCAATATCAAGGGTGGAGGCCACCAGTCCACCGACATTGACCTGCGCGCCGCTGCCAAAGGTAATCCCGGAGGGATTGATGATGAACACGTTGCCATTGGAGCTCAGCGTTCCGTTTATGACCGAGGCGCCCGAGCTACCGTACCCGTAGCCGTAGCCAATGACCCGGTTCAGGATCACGCTGCTGGCGCCAAACTGCTGGTCGAATGTCACCCCGTAGGCGGCCCCGATGTTGAAGCTGCCCCAATCGATGATCGCGCCCTTGGTGGTCTGCGTGATCGTCATCTGAGTGCCCATTTGGGGGCCGATCGACGCGGTACCCGACGTGACGCTGCCACTGTCCGGCAGGTCCTGCGCCATCGCCACCGGGGCTGCCATCGCGGTGATCAGGGCAAGCGCCAGCCTGCGCCGACGCAATATGCGGATTCGCTTGCTGTTGTGCTTCGTGCGCATGGGTATGCTCCTAAAACGCTTTCTGGATGGACCAGAACAAACGGGGATTGCGGCCACCACCATCAGCCAAGCCAGGACCGGTCTCGCGCCAGGCCAGGGTGAGCGCTATCGTCACCTTGCCTGGTTTGCTCCAGTTCAAGCCCAGCCCGTAACCGCGCAGACTCCGCGAGGTCACCACGTCGAACGGACGCGGATCATGGAAAAACTCGCCATGGGCGGCGTCAAAGAACCCGAACACCGTGGCTTCCTGTGTTGCCGCATAACGTAGCTCCAGCGTGCCCAGCCAGCCATCATCGGCCAGCACTTCACCGGTGGCATACGCGCGCACCGCCTTCGGCCCACCCAACGACAACTTCTCGTAAGCATCTAGGTTCTTGTTGGTGCGCTGCAAGCCGGTTCCCATGAACAAACTGAATTTCGGCGCGAGGTACTGCAGCCGTGCCAGTTGCATCGTGAACTTGGTGAAGCGTCCCTGGGTGCCATAGCCGAACGGTGGCGTATCGAAGGCCTCGCTCAGCGGGTCCTGGAGGTCCAGCTTGCCGGAGTACAGCAATGCATTGGCACTCGTGTAACCGCCGCCCAGCAGCTTGTCGCGGTTCTCCAGCGATAACCCCAGGCCGATCCCACGGATGCGCTTTCGAGTCTCGAAGCCCACCGCCTCGAAGCGATCGGTCAAATCCTTGTTGTCCAGCGTGCCGCGCACGAATAAATTGGTCGTGCGCTGGCGGATGATCGGATAGCTGAACGACAGATCGGCGACATTGCCGGTGCCGGTCGGCTTGAGCGGCGCGAATGGCCCGCCCAACTGGTACTGCACGCGCGCAAGGCCACCACCAATGCGCAGACCGCTGTAACCCACCGGGCTCTCGTAGGAAATCCGCCCGAACGCGGTATGCGCGCCTTGGGCCACCATCAACCGCAAGTCCAGATTGTCGCCACGGCCGAACGGACTGGCCCAGCGCATGCTGCCGGTAATGCGATGTCGGCCGGACTCTCTGGTGCCGTAATCGTCCAGTTCCAACCCGTATTGCATCCGCTCACGCTTGCTCACTTTCACCGTCAAATCGGTAGTACTGGTCACCGCCCCGGTGGAGATCGCCGACTGCGGCTTGATTCCCGGCAGGTCCGACAGCAGCAGCATCGCGCGTTCGTACTGGCGTCCATTGAGTGGTTTGCCAGGCTCCAGGATCGCCAGCGTCCTGGCAATGCGATCCTTCTGCACCGGCGTGCCTTCGGCAACATCAATACTCACGTTGCCCAGAAGCCCTTCGCTGACCGTGATCTTGACTTGCCCGTCCACCACCTCCTGCACCGGCACGAACGCCTGCACCAAGCCGAAGCCGTGTTGCCGGTACAGCGCCACGACGCGCACCGCCAGCCGCTCCAGGTCGGCGAAAGTCACCTTAGTTCCGATCTTGTCGGCTACCGCGGCCTGCAGCTCATGCTCCGGTACCCCGGTGGCGCCATCGAACGCCACGCTCCTCAGCACGAAGCTGGGCTGCGCACCCATCTGCGCTTCTGGCAGCGCTTGCGCTTGTTGCGCGGCGGCGGCCGGGGGGGTGTCCTGCAACGCAGCCTGGACAGGGCTGGGAGCGGCCGGAGGGCCTTCAGCAGCTTGGGCCAATGAGGCGCAGGCCATCAACACCGCTGCCGCCAACTGGGTCATCGCGTGCGGTACGGGCCATGTCTTTCGAATGTGCATCTTGATTGCCCTGTCGCGTTCAAGGGGAATGCCCGTCATGGTCGTGCTCACGACATTCCGGTCTAGCGTTGCCGCGCCTGCGCTGCCCACGTTCACTTCACGACCCTCAGGCGCCAGTTGCCAATCAGGTTGAATGGGGCCCAATAAAACGGGTGCGCCGTCGCCGGATTCGCCAGGACCGCCAGTTGTGCGTTGCGCATCGCGTCCTGCACTTGCTCGCCCTTGGCCAAGTCCGTGTAGAGGGTTGTCATCAGCTTCTCAGTGGCTGCATCGGACACCGGCCACAGCGAGACCAGCATCGTCGAGGTGCCCGCAGACAGGAATGCGCGGGTGAAGCCCAGCACCTCGTCGCCATCCTCCACCCGGCCGAGCCCGGACTCGCAGGCCGACAGCGCGATCATCGCCACGTTGTGCAGGTCCATGCCCAGCACATCGTTGGCCTGCAGGTAGTTCGGCTGGCCGTTCTCGTCGGCCAGCAGCACCTTGCTGTGGAGCGGATCCAGCGTATCGACCGTCGCATGGGCGGCGATGTGCACGAGGCGGGACTGCGGTGCATTGGCGCGGAAGTTGGTCTGGTTGGCATCGGCATTGAAGTAGAGTTTTGCGCCCGGGAACTGCTGAGCCAGCTCGTGCACCTCGCGCTCCGCGCCGGGCAGCGGGTCGGCCACGTCCGGCGACACCGTCGGGTTACCGAACGCCAGCAGCTGCGCAGTCGTTGTCGGCATGCGTTGCGCCAAGCGGGCGGCGATGCTGATCGACGGCGCAATCGAGATCGGGTTGCGCTGAATCAGGTACCGGCCGTCCAGCCGCAGCGCCTGGAATGGCAAGTAGTGCAAGGGACCGTGCGGAACGATAATCATGCGCTTGCCAGCCGGGATGCCCAGCGGCGCCAGCAGCAGCTTGCCGATCTGGTCGCCACTACGCGATGCGTTCGGGTTCAGCCGGATCAGGCTGTCGCGATACGCATCCACCAGTCGCACCAGATCCTTGCGCGGCAGGGCGGTAGTGAAGGCCACTTCGCGCACGCCCTCATTGGACAACACCCATGCCACCAGTCGGTTCGCCAATGAGTAGTAGGCCACCACCACCTCATCGGGCTTGAGCATCTGCCCCAGCGTGGTGGCATCCATTGCCGCGGCGGCGTTGTTGTCGACATCGGCGCGGCCC
>JBDSGA010000139.1:0-2758 GCA_039919235.1 Thermomonas sp.
TTTGTCGCCAAGCGCAAGGCATTCACCCAGGAATTTATCCACCAGCGGAGCTGTTCCAAGCAAGCCGTGTTCATGGGTAATGGTCTTGGGAACCTTGACGCTGAAGCGGAAGCCATCCGGCACCGAAGCCGCCCAGCGCGCGTAAGTCTTGGCTTGATGTGACCGGTAGAACGATGAATTGATTTCCACCGAATCCAGGCATGACGCGTAGCGTTCCAGGGTGGATCCTTCTTGGCTGAAGAGTTGGCGATGCTCGCCCGGGGTGCTCCAGCCCGCACAACCGATGCGGATTTTGAGCGCCGTGGTGGAACCGAGCACAGGCGTGTTTGGTGATTCAGACGCAACGTTCATTGCAAGCCTGATGCTCCGCATTGCCGATCAAGAAATCGTGAAGCCCCGTGCAGTGCCGTGACCGAGATTCAACTGCACTTGCTGCTCATATCCAGCTCCCTATGCCTAAACGAGAATCCGCCTCAAAGCATTAAACGGGCGTTCTTGGGAGGGACTCCATCAAGTGAAGCAGGATGTGTGAAGCAGGATTAGGGCGAGGTAATCGGCGGGCGGTAGTCCGGCAAACTGAGGGTTAGAATCCTGATTAGCCGCCACGAAAAAAGCCCGCGTCGTAGGACGCGGGCTTTGAATGTGGTACTCCCTAGGGGATTCGAACCCCTGTACCTACCGTGAGAGGGTAGTGTCCTAGGCCTCTAGACGAAGGGAGCAATGTTGAAGCAGACGCTTCGCCGGTTGCACGACCGGTACGGTGGCCGTTGGGCCGGTCACCGAGCTTGCTAGTATATAAGCCCGCGCCTGCCAGTGGCAATGCGCTCGACAGCCATCAGGAACGATGCGGCACGGCCGCCACGCATGACAGACGACACGACCCAAAACACAACTTCACGACCCATTTCCCCTGTGATCGAGCACCGCACGATCACCCGCGATGTGCACGGCATCTCCCGCAAGCAAATGAGCCCCAACGCGTTGCGGGTGCTATATCGCTTGCGTGAGTCGGGCTTCGGCGCGTACTTGGTAGGTGGGGCAGTGCGCGACCTGCTGGCGGGTGGTTCGCCCAAGGATTTCGACATCGCCACTGACGCCACCCCGGATCAGGTCAAGTCGCTGTTCCGTAATTGCCGACTGATTGGCCGGCGCTTCCGCCTGGCCCATGTGGTTTACGGCCGCGAGATCATCGAAGTCGCCACGTTCCGCGCCAGTGGCGGGGACGACGTCGAAGGCGACCGCCAGGTCCACGCGGGTGGCAGGCTGTTGCGTGACAACATCTACGGGACGATCGAGGAAGACGCGATCCGCCGCGACTTCACCGCCAACGCGTTGTATTACACGATCGAGGATTTCTCGGTGCGTGATTACACCGGGGGTTATGCCGATGTTGAAGCGAAACTGCTGCGCCTGATCGGTGATCCCGAGGCCCGCTATCGCGAAGATCCGGTGCGGATGCTGCGCGCCGCCAGGCTGGCGGCGAAGTTGGGCTTCACCATCGAGGCTGCGACCGCCGAACCGCTTGCGCGACTTGCGCCGCTGCTGGCCGAATCAGCGCCGGCGCGGTTGTTCGAGGAAACCTTGAAGATGTTCCTGTCTGGGCATGCGGTGGCCAGTTTCGAATTGCTCGAAGCAAATGGCCTACTGCCGGCGCTGTTGCCGGAAACCGCGCAGGCGCTCGCATCCAACAAGTCCGGTGCATTGCGGCGGATGGTCATTGATGGCCTGCGCAATACCGATCACCGCGTTGCCACTGATGAACCCGTGTCGCCGGCCTTCCTGTATGCCGTATTGCTGTGGCCGGCTTACTGCCGTGCGCTGGCATTGTTGCAAGCGTCGGGCGTGCATGAGATCGAGGCGCAGCGCAGGGCGGCGGACCGGGTTACCTTGCATCAGGTGTCGCGCACCGCGTTGCCGCGCAGGTTTTCGCTGCCGATGCAGGAAATCTGGCTGCTGCAGCCGCGCTTCTCGCTGCGCCAGCGCAAGCGCGTGTCCCGCTTGCTCGCCCACCCACGCTTCCGCGCCGCCTTCGATTTCCTCGAATTGAGGCTATCGGCATCGAACACGCATGCCGAGGACGTGGCGTTCTGGCGCGAGGCGCAATTGCATCCAGCCGAATCAGTAGCGAATAGCGAGCACGAGCAAGTCCTGTCCGAGGACGCAGGCGAATTCGGCGAAGGCGGCACACCACGCAAGCGTCGTCGTCGCCGTCGTACTGGCGCGGAAACCTCCGAATCTGCATGAGCACGATCGCGGTGATTGGCCTGGGTGCGAACCTGGGCGATGCCAAGGCGAGCGTGCGTGGCGCACTCGGTGTGCTCGACTTGCTGCCGTCGACGCGATTGCTCCGCGCATCCAAGCTGTATCAAACGCACGCATGGGGCCAGACTGAGCAACCGGATTTCATCAACGCAGTCGCGCTGCTGGAGACCGGGCTTGGGGCACGTGCATTGCTTGATTGCCTGCTGGCAATCGAACGCGACTTCGGTCGCATCCGCACGCTGGACCAACGCTGGGGACCACGCACGCTGGATCTCGACTTGCTGCTGTTTGGGGATGACGTGATCGATGAGCCTGGCCTGCAGGTGCCGCATCCGCATTTGCACGAACGTGCATTCGTCTTGTTTCCACTGGCGGAAATCGCACCCGAACTGACGATTCCGGGGCTCGCCAAAGTGGGTGCGTTGGCCAGCGCGATGGCAAGCGAGGGCATCGAAGCGCTACCTTAGGTGCCCGTGCCACGGAGCCCACCATGACC
>JBDSGA010000140.1:0-5074 GCA_039919235.1 Thermomonas sp.
TATCGCTATGGCGTGCTTGCCGGCGCGCCCGCCTTCGACGCGGAGCACCTGCCGCTTGGCCCACATGCGCTGTGCCATGCGCTTCGGGATGCTGCCCATGCCGCGGGCCTCGCCGCCGACGTTCGCCTGCTGCTATACGGGCAGTTCGAGAAAGTCGTGATGCCGCATTACTCGTCCCTGCTGGATACGCTCAACGCGCGCATGGCCGAAGACGGCATCCTGCCTCACCTCAACTTCGTTCCAGTGCGCCTGCGTCCGGCGACAGATGCGGCGTTGGCAGCTCCACGCACTGCAGACAACGAAACGCCCGCGCAGCATTCGGGCAGACCCGCCGGCAAGGGCATGCCGCATGGTGGCCCGCAAGCCGGATTTGGAGCCGCCCATGCAAGCCCCGCGGCAAGTACGCTCCCGCCGCGGATGGACGCGTTCGGCGCCCTTCAGGATTTACTGGCGCGACGGCGCGTCCTGCTGGCGAAACTGCGGCCAGGGGGCACTGACGAGCGCGTACGTGAACCGCTGGCGCGCGACGAAGTCCTCGATTCACTGCGCCGCCAGCGCAGAAGCGAGGCGAAGCCCGGAAGTTTGGTCGACATCCGCCAGACCTTGCTGGCACAAGCACGCCAGATGCACGGGCATGGCGTGTCGCTGGGCGATGCAGACAGTGACAGCTTCGAACTTTTCAGCATGTTCATGGCCCAACTGAAGCGCGAGATGCGCGAGGGTCCAGGCGCGACCCTTGTCGAACGCTTGAGGCTTCCGCTGTTGCAACTGGGCCTTCGGGAGCACCGATTCTTCGTGGACGCCACCCATCCTGCGCGCATGTTGCTGGATGCCGTATCCTTGGCAGGCGCGCATTGGCTGGGCGAAGACGACATCGATGCGCAATGGCTCGGATTGCTGCAGCGCGCCGTCGCCACGGTGCAAGAAGATCCTGACGCTACCCACGACACCTTCGTGACTGCCAACCATGCCCTGCAGGGCGGCTTGTTGGCATCCGCGCGCAAGAATGAAATGGCCGAACGACGCCAGGTCGAGGCCGCGCGTGGCCGCGAAAAGCTCGACCTGGCCCGACAACGGGCCGCAAGCGAAATTACCCGCTTGGTCGGTGGCCGCACGCTGCCGCGCTTCCATGCGGTCTTGCTCGAACAGGCATGGGCGGATGTTTTATCGCTGACCCTCCTGCGCCAGGGTGAGGATTCGAGCATCTGGCGCGAATTGCGCGAGGCCACAGCGTCCATCATCGAAGCCGGCGCCACGCAGGGTTTGCGCCCGCTCGACCTGACGTTCGTCAGTCGGCTCCAGGAATTGCTCGGCCAAGTGGGCTATCACGCCGAAGATGCCAATGCGATCGCTCGCCAATTGGCCAATGGACGAACGGATGACGATGATTTGGCATCTCGTACCGAGGTGATCCTCCAGCTCAAGGCGCGCGCGCGCCTGGGTGGCGATGCGCCGCAACGGGCAACATCCCTTCCACGCACCAAATGGGAAGAGGAAGCCTATGCCACGCTGGCAAAGCTGACCTCGGCCTGTTGGGTGGACATCAACAACCCCGCAGAGGAACGCAAGATTCGTCGTCGCTTGGCATGGGTGAGCCAGCGTAGCGGACATGCCTTGATCCTGAATCGCCGTGGCCTGCGGGTTGCCAACGACGACCTCGACTCGCTGGCACGCAGGCTGGCTTCCGGCGAACTGCAGTTGGTCGAAGCAGACAAACACCCCGCCGAAGTCGCCTGGCACGCCATTTTCGCCAACTTGGCCCGCATCGCGGGCGATGCAAGCGCCAAGGAGGGCAACCATGGGTAGGGAGTCCCGTCGCATGCATCGGCGCGACGTCGCCGGCATGATTGACGTCATCGATTCCATGACCGGTGAAACGATGGGGCATCTGGGCAACTTGTCGGTGGGTGGCATGCTGCTGATCGCCAGCGTGCCCCTTGTGGAAGACGCCCTGTACCAGTGCAGCTTCGTGCTTCCCGAAAGTGGCGGGGATACCCTCGAGGTTGGCGCGCACGTGCTCTGGATCGATAGTGCCAGTGCCCCAGGGCAATCCTGGGCGGGCGTGCGCTTCCTGGGTGTAGACCCGGATACCACCCGCCGACTGCGCGAGTGGTGCCAGCCCACGCCATAGCGCCCGGCCATCACTGCGGGATCAGGTGGAATCCGTCAAAATGGGGCCTTTATTCCCGAGGAATGATCGATGGACACTCCGACACTCGCGGGTCTGTACGCGCAACACTTGGATGAACTGCATTCGCGAACTGCTGTGGCCCTGCAACGTGGCGGTTTCGACCACCTGCTCATTCCAAGCGGCAGCCTGCTCTACCAGATGTTCGACGACCGCGATTACCCCTATGCGGTGAACCCGCAGTTCAAGGCTTGGCTACCCGTCACCCGCGCGCCCGGCAGTTGGTTGGTCATCACTCCGGGCCAGCGCCCCAAGTTGCTGTTCATGCAACCGCACGACTACTGGCACGTGGTGCCGGAAGCGCCCAGAGGTGACTGGGTCGAGCATTTCGATATCGTCATCATTCGCACACCGGACGACGCGCTGCAGCACCTGCCAAAAGACATCACGCGTTGCGCGATCCTGGGCGAAGTGCAAAGCGCCATCGGCCACTGCATCCCGAACAATCCGCCAGCAGTGCTCGCGTACCTGGACTATCACCGCGCATTCAAGACGGCGTACGAACTCGGGATGATGCGCCAAGCGCAGCGCATCGGCGTGCGCGCGCACCGGGCAGCCGAACGCACCTTCCGCGCCGGGTCAAGCGAATTCGGCATCCATCTGGCCTACTGCCAGGCCGCCGGACAAGATGCCAACGACCTGCCATACGGGAACATCGTCGCGCTCAACGAACATGGCGCCGTACTGCATTACACCGACCGCGACCGGGTGCCGCCAAAGCCGATCCGCAGTTTCCTGATCGATGCCGGCGCCAGTTTCGGCGGCTACGCGTGCGACATCACCCGCACCTATTCGGCGCACGACGATGAATTCGCCGCGATGATTCAGGCAGTCGACGCTGCGCAGCTGAAGATGTGCGATTCGGTACGCGCAGGCTTCGATTACAAGCAACTGAACCTCGATGCCCATTTGGCCTTGGCCGGCGTGCTCAAGGACTTCGGCCTGATCAATGTGTCAGCCGAAACCGCCGTGGACACCGGCGTCTCCAGCGCATTCTTCCCGCATGGCATTGGCCATGGCATCGGCCTACAGGTGCACGACGTGGGCGGTTTCGCCGCCAGCGACAACGGTGGCACGATTGCGAAACCCGAGGGCCATCCTTACCTGCGCCTGACCCGCGAGCTGCAACCGGGCATGGTGGTCACCATCGAACCCGGCCTTTATTTCATCGAGATGCTGCTCGACGAACTCAAGCAGAAGGGGCTGGGCGACAGCGTGGATTGGGCGCGCGTGGAGGCGTTCAAGCCCTTTGGCGGCATCCGCATTGAAGATGAGGTGGCGTGTACGGACGGCGAACCGTTGAACCTGACGCGCGAAGCCCTCGCCGCTTAGTCCAATCCAGCAATGGCAGCAGTCAACCCGCCGCCATCAACGCTTCGACTTCTCCCGCGCCACGTTCCAGCGCATCGGTCAGCACGCGATTGCCATTAGCAGTGATGAGCACGTCATCCTCGATGCGTATACCAATGCCGCGCCACTTGACCGCCACGCTGCTGTCGTCCGGCGCGACATACAAGCCGGGTTCGATGGTGAATACCATGCCCGGCTCGAGCAGACGCGATTGGCCATCGATGCGGTATTCACCGACATCGTGCACATCCAGACCGAGCCAGTGTCCGGTCTTGTGGCGATAAAAGCGTTTGTAATCGCCGGCGGCGATCGCCACTTTCAGCCGTCCCTTCAACAACCCCAGCGACAGCAGTCCATCGGTCAGCGTTTCCACCGCGGCCGCATGGCCCGCTTCATATGCAATACCGGGTCGCGCCTGCGCCAAGGCGGCGGACTGCGCGGCGCAGACCAGATCATGCAAGGCGCGCTGTTCCTTGCTGAAACGACCGTTGACCGGGAACGTGCGGGTGATGTCGGACGCGTAATTGCGGTATTCGGCGCCAGCGTCGATCAACACGAGGTCACCATCGCGTGATTTCGCGTTGTTGTCGCGGTAATGCAGCACGCATGCATTGGCACCGGCACCGACGATGCTGGAATACGCCGGTTGCGCATCGTGCATGCGGAACACGCGTTCGATTTCTGCCTGCAACTCGTATTCATGAATGCCGGCGCGCGCGGCCTGCATCGCGGCGCGATGCGCCAGCACGCTAACATCGGCGGCACGCTGCATCAGCTTCAATTCGTCTGCCGACTTGAACAGCCGCATCTCGTCGAGCAGGTGGCCGAGCGTCAGGAACTCGTAGGGGGGCTGTGCACCTTGCCGCACTTGCGCACGTACCCGGTTGAGCCAACCAATCAACTTGAGATCGAACTCCGCATCGCGGCCCAAGTGGTAGTGCACCCGCGCGCGGCCTTCCAGCAGGCCGGGCAAGATGTCATCGATATCGCTGATCGGGTAGGCGTCGTCAAAGCCAAGCACGTCAACCGCGCCTTCGGGCCCCAGTTGCGGACCGTCCCATGCTTCGCGTTCGGGATCGCGTTCGCGGCAGAACAGGATCGATTCGCCGTGCTTGCGGCCCGGCACCAACACCAGCACGGCATCGGGCTCAGCGAAGCCGGACAAATACCAGAAATCGGAGTCCTGTCGATAGGGATAGTAGGTATCCCGGCTGCGGATGCGCTGGGGTGCGGCCGCCAACACCAGGATCGCGCCATGGCCCGCCGCCTGCATCAACTGTCGGCGACGGCGCGACCGCACGCGGCGTTCGGCCAACGTCACCGCCATCTCAGTGCAGGCGTTGACGGTGACGGGGGCCGAGGGTGCAGTCGGCATGCAACAGCAGGACTGCCATCCGCAGGTATTCCTCGATTTCCGCCAGCGATTCTTCGTCGCCTTCCGGGTCCACGTCATCGATCCGCGCCGCGGCCAGGTTGGCGATATCGCCCAGCGCTTCCTCGCCTTCCTCGGACAATTTCTTGTCGCCGACCGCCAGC
>JBDSGA010000141.1:0-5077 GCA_039919235.1 Thermomonas sp.
TCTCGGCGTCGGCAAAACGACGCACCGCGTCGCGCAGCGCATCGATCTCTTCACCGAGGGGAAATGGACGCATGACGTTGATCCTGTGTTCGTGAATGACGTGCCGGAAAAACAGACGGGGCCGCGCGGCCCCGTCGAGTATGACGCTCGCATTGCAGTGAGTCTGCGATGCGTTCGCTTAGTGTCCGCGGATCCTGCCCTGGAAACGCGGCTGCGCGCGGCCCAGTGGCAGCTTCAGCTTGCCGATCGTCTCGATGCGCTCTTCGGCCAGGCGGTCGGCTGCCATGTAGGTCGGGATCGCGTCGCGGTCGGAGATCTCGTAGATGCGCGCCAGGTTGTGATAGATCGTGCGCATCATGCGCATCGCGCGCTCGCGGTTGTAGCCGTCGATTTCCAGCGACACGTTCATCACGCCGCCCGCGTTCACCGCATAGTCCGGTGCGTACAAGATGCCGCGCTTGGCGACTTCGTCGCCGATCGCGTTGTTGGCCAGCTGATTGTTGGCCGCGCCGCAGATGACCTTGGCCTTGAGCCGGGGCAGGGTCATTTCGTTGACCGTGCCACCGAGCGCGCACGGCGAATACACATCGGCCGGCACGTCGTAGATCTCGTCCAGGCCCACGGCTTCCGCGCCGAATTCGTTGACGGCCTTTTCGACCAGGCCTTTGTTGATGTCGGTCACGAAGATCTTGGCACCGCGTTCCTTCAGCAGCTTCACGAATTCCATGCCGACATGGCCAAGGCCTTGCACCGCATACGAATACTTGCCGACGTCTTCGTCGCCGAATTTCTTGTTCAAGGTCGCCATCAAGCCCTGCAGGGTGCCGTAGGCGGTGAACGGCGAGGGATCGCCCGAACCACCATGGACCTGGTGAACGCCGGTCACGTATTGGGTTTCGCGATAGACGAACTCCATGTCGTTGACGTCGATGCCAACGTCCTCGGCGGTGATGTAGCGGCCACCGAGTGATTCCACGAACTGGCCGAACGCGCGGAACAGCGCCTCGGACTTGTCACTGGCGGGATCGCCGATGATGACGGCCTTGCCGCCGCCCAGGTTCAGGCCGGCCACCGCGTTCTTGTAGGTCATGCCGCGGCTCAGGCGCAGCACGTCGTTCAACGCTTCTGCTTCGCTCTGGTAAGGCCACATGCGGGTACCGCCGAGTGCCGGGCCGAGCACGGTGTTGTGGATCGCGATGATGGCCTTCAGGCCAGCGTCCTTGTTGTGGCAGAACACGACCTGCTCATGGCCGGTCGTGTCGAGGGTTTCAAAAATCATCGGGTGCTCCCAGTCTGGACGAGATCCGCAATGCGGCGTCTGCCAGTGTGTGTTGAGTCGCTCGAACGAGTGGTGATGCTGCGTCAAGCGACGGATAGGTGCGAGTTGCTGTCGCGGCGCGCATTTTACGCGGGTCGGCGTGGGAAAGCTCATTTCGATTCAATGGTTGAACTCCATACGCCAGCGTCTGGGTACCGGTTTTGCCTATATTTGTCCCAAGGTGTATCCGAAGCTCGCTTTGCTGCGTATAGAGGGTTCGAAGGGCAGTTGAGACACGCCCCAAGCGCTTCCAGCTCAGTCGTAGCAACATTCTAGGGGGAAATTCCATGCATATCATCCGTGGGGCGGCCATCGCCGTCCTTGCGCTCACTGTTGCTGGCTGTGGGTCCACGCCCACCCATGAACCCGTCGGGGCACCTGCCACAGCTACGTCGGGGATGGTCGTTCAGGCTCCAGGTGCACCAGTCGCAGAGGCAGCGCCAATGGAAGCCGCCCCACCGCCAATGGTGCCCACGCCAGTTGCGCCGCCAGTCATGAATCCCGTGACCAAGCCAGCCGCGAAACCGACACCAGCCCCAAAGCCCGTCGTCGCGGTGAAGTCCGCAGCGGTCGTGGCCGAATCACCCGCGGCGATTGATACGGGGGCAAGCAGCATCACCGGCACCTTGAAGCTGACGGCTGGCGCGGGCCAGTCCGTGAGTGCGGGTGAGGTCAGCGAGGGCCTCGTGTATTTCCTGCCCAAGGCCGGTAGCCCGAAGCCCAAGCCCGGCCATTTCAAGATCAACACGCGTTCCAAGGGTTTCATCCCGGAGACGCTGGTGATCCCCAAGGGCAGTACGGTGGCATTCCCCAACGTCGACACGATCATCCACAACGTCTATTCGCGTTCGCCCGGGAACAGTTTCGACCTCGGCTACTACGGTCCGGGCAAGAGCCCCGAATTCACCTTCAACACAGCCGGCCTGGCCATCGTCAATTGCACGGTGCATCACACCATGCGCGCGAATGTCGTCGTGCTCGCCACCCCGTATTACGCGCGTCCCGGCAAGGATGGCCGTTACCTGATCAAGGACGTGCCGCCGGGTCCGGGCACCTTGGTGTTCTGGCATCCGCGCGCGGTCGCCAAGTCGATGCAGGCCACTGCGCCATTGAGCGGCGGCAGCACGCAGACCCTGATCGCCAGCAAATCGCCACAGATGCATTGATGCCCATGTGGCGGAAACGGTTTGTCGTTGTCGCCCGCCGTGATGGGAGCGATCGAATTCAGGGGGAGTGAGATGTCGTTCAAGCAGTCTTTCAAGCAATATTTGATGTTGGCGTTGGTTGCATTTGTCACGTTGCTGGTCGTGTTGTTCGGTTTGTTTCGCTGGCAGGACAGCCGCCTGAAGACAGCGGTGGCGAATGACCGCCTCGAACAAATGCAGCAAGTCCAAGGACTGGTCGCCGAGATCGGTCGGCAGGGACTGGAATCGCGTGGCCAGCAGATTGTCGGCAACCAGGGTGTGACCGGTTATGTGGCGCAAGCGCTGGGTGGTTCGTTGCCTGGCGTCGTGTTCGACACCGCGTCGCTGGTCGACCTGTTGCAGGATCGTCGCGACCAGATGGACCTTGCGGTGGCTGCGGTGATCGATGCGCAGGGCCAGGTCGTGGCCAGCACCGAACCGTTCGCCGCGGGTAGCGATTTCAGCAAGAACCCGCTGTACCGGGATGCCAGCAAGACCGGCAAGGTACACACCGGGCTGATGGTGGATGGCGGCCGCCTGCTGTGCGTGTCGATCCAGCCGCTGGTGGACTACGGCGTGGGCGTTGCGCAACTACTGGTGGCCGAACGCATCGGCATCGAGCAGGCGAAGGCGATTGCCGATATCGGTCACGCGGATGTAGCGCTGCTTGCGGACACCAAGGATGGTCTGCTGATGGTGGCCTCCACGTTACCTGCCGACCAGCAGGTTGGCTTGCAGGACAGGCTGCCCCAGCGCGGCAAGCTTGACGTCAAGCGCACCGAGATTTCTCTGGCGGGCGCGCGCCAGGATGTGTCGGTGGAACCGTTGTTCGGCGTGCCGCAAGCGCGATTGGTCTCGCTGGTGCGGCCACGTACTGACACGGCGTCTTTCCTTGCGTTGCGGCTGCCGTTCCTGATCGCTTGTGGATTGCTGCTGCTGGCATTGGCGGCGGTTGCAATATGGGTCTGGCAGCAATGCTTGCGGCCTGCCAATGCACTGGTCGACGTGGTCGAACGCGCTGCGCAGACGAATGACGTGCACATGTCAGTGCCAGTCGGCGGCATGCAGGCCATCCGCCGGATCGGCGAAGCCATCAACCAGATCTTCAAGCAGCAACAGTCGCGATGACGACGTGTTGTGATTTTCAGCGACATGCAACAGCAAAATATCCACAGGGGGATATCGCAATGCAACGAACAGGATTGAGCGCCGCGCGCGTGGCGGGTGGATACTTGAAACGCAGGCGTGTTGGCCTCGCCATCTCGTTATGCCTGCTTGGATGTGCGCTGGATGCGCAGGCGCAGGATGCCGCCGCCTTGCAGGACCAGGAACCGCAGGCAGAAGCCGTACAGACGCCGACCGGCACCAGCGGCAAGTTGCTGCTGACCGGTGGTGTGACCCAGGTGGAAGGCTCTGCGGGTGGCGGACTCACCCCGTGGGCGGTCATTGGCGGTTACGGCACGCGCGACCAGATCGGCGCGAACGCGTATTACACGCGGATCAACCTGTCCGACTACAACCTGCAGAGTTATGGCGCGCTGATCGGCATCCGTGACCGGGTTGAACTCAGCGTCTCGCGCCAGGCCTTCGATACCGAAGCGGTGGGTGCAGCGCTTGGTTTGGGTCATGGCTTCACCATTCGCCAGGACACCTATGGCGTGAAGGTCAAGGTCGCTGGTGATGCGGTGCTCGAACAAGACAGCTGGATGCCGCAGGTCGCCATTGGCGTGCAGTACAAGCGCAATGACCAAGGCGGACTGCTGGCGGCGATTGGCGCAAAGAGCGATAGCGGCACCGATGTGTACGTCAGTGCGACCAAACTCTATCTCGCCCAAAGCCTGTTGCTCAACGCCACCGTGCGCATGACCAAGGCCAACCAGTTCGGCATTCTGGGATTTGGCGGCGACCGCCATGACGGCTACAAACCGCAATTCGAAGCTTCCGCCGCGTATCTGCTCAATCGCAATTTGGCGATTGGCGCGGAGTACCGCAGCAAGCCGGACAACCTCAACATCGCCCATGAGAACGATGCGTGGGATGCGTTCATCGCATGGGCACCGGTGAAGCATGTCTCGGTGACCGTGGCCTATGTGGATCTCGGCAATATCGTCATTCGCGACAACCAACGCGGTTGGTACGCCTCGCTGCAGGTCGGCTTCTGAGCTGCATGCACGTTACGGCGACAAGCCCACCTCGCGTACCCAATCTCGCCTCCACAAAGGAGCAATGCACATGAAATTGAAGATCAAACACACCCTGCTGTTGTCGTGCCTCGCCGTTGCGGCGTGCGCGTCGTTCGCTGCGAATGCACAAGACGCCGGCAGCACTGCCGACACGCCGATGGACGCCACGCCACGCCTGGATCCCACTGCGCCAAATCCCGCGCCGCCGCACCCGGAACTGGCGAGCGTGCTGAAGGACTTTGGCTGCAAGGATGGATTGACCGCGATTGTTGCCACCTTCATGGACAACATGATGGCGGACCCACGCACACAGCCGTTCTTCGCCAATGTCGATCGTGAGCGGGTCAAGAAGGAATTGAGCGAACAGTTCTGCGTGATTCTCGGCGGTGATT
>JBDSGA010000142.1:0-4342 GCA_039919235.1 Thermomonas sp.
TTGAGCAGGCGCGGTACGCCTCCGGCGCGCGCATGCAGGCGCTGCACGGCCTTGGCGGTGAACGGGAAACGGGTGCCGCCTGCAACCCGCCACCGGTGATGCAGATAAGCGTTGGTGCCACGCGCATCCAGTGGCGTCAGGTGATAGCGCGCGGTGATGCGCTGGGCCAGCTGGCGCAGATCCGGACGTGCCAGCATGTCGCGCAATTCGGGTTGGCCCAGCAGCAGGATCTGCAGCAGCTTCTGGGTATGCGTTTCCAGGTTGGTCAGCAGTCGCACCTGCTCCAGCGCGTCGGCCGGCAGGTTTTGCGCCTCGTCGATCAACACGACCACCCGCAGCCCCTGCGCATAGGCATCGAGCAGGTAGACATTCAGCGCATCGACCAACGACTTGCTGCTGCCACGGCGACTTTCGATGTCGATATGCAGTTCTTCGCAGATCGTCTCCAGCAGCTCGACCGCGTCCTGGCGCGGATTGAGCACCAATGCGATGCGGGTGTCGGCTGGGAGTTGTTCCAGTAGCAGCCGGCTTAGCGTGGTTTTGCCGGTGCCCACTTCGCCGGTGAGCTGGACGAAGCCGCCACTGCCGCCCTTGTCGACCCCGAACAGCAGGTGCGCCAACGCGTCGCGGTGGCGTTCGCTGAGGTGCACGAAACGCGGGTCCGGCGTGATCGAGAACGGGGCTTCATGCAGGCCGTAGTAGCCGAGGTACATGCGCGGGCAATAGGCGGGCGGAGGCGCTAGCCTGCCATGTCCGCCACAGCAGCGCGACCCGGTAGGCCAATCAGGCGGCGTTTCAATCGGTGAATTGCTTGGCTTCGCTGACGCCGAGGACTTCGGGATGCTCCACCACCTGTTCCGGTGTCTTCCTGCGTGCCAGCAGGCCTTGCGCGAACACCACGCCGAGGAAGATCGCCACGCCTGCATAAAAACGCGCGCTGAGATCGTGCTGTTCGCCAAACAGGATTGCCGCCAGCACGATGGCGTAGATCGGTTCCAGGTTGACCGACAACTGCGCGGTGAACGCACTCACATGGCGCAGCGCGACCAGGCACAGGGCAAACGGGAACAATGTGCAAGCCAGCGACAGCAGCAACAGCCAGGCGCTGTCCGTCGCGGATGGCAGCACCAGCAGCGGGCCGGCGAATGCGGGCACCAGTAACGGCATCAACGGGGCCAGCAAGGTCAGCGTCAGCGTCCCCGCACCGAGTTCCAGCGCGGTCACGGTGAGCGGATCCCCGGCCTCTACCATGCGCTTGTTGAGCGTGCCGAACAGCGCCACGAAGAATGCAGACGCGACGCCAGCCACGATGCCCGCATGCATGCCCTCGGGCACGCCGCCGACGATCAGCCAGATGCCGGGCAACGAGAAAAGACCCAAGGCGAAGTCGCGTGGCTGGAAGCGCTGGCGGGTCAGCAACGGCTCGACCAAAGCGGTCATCGGCGTCGCGAAAGCAATACAAGTCGCCGCGACCGAGGCATTCGATAACTTGATCGCGCCATAGAACGTCAGCCAATGCAGCGCCACCAGCACGCCAATGCCGGCATACGCCCAACGCACCCGGGCCGGCATCGTAAAAATCCCGCGCCAGACCCGCGGCACCAACGCCAGCACCACCACCACGATCAGCATCCGCCACCACACCAGCGGCAAAGCCGGCAGCGAGATGAGCTTGCCCAGAATGGCAGTGAAGCCCCACAACACCACGCACAGGTGGATTTGCCAGAGCGCCTTGCTGGTGTTGTTGGTCGGCATCCGCGCATTATCACTGTGACGAGCGTTGCTGCGGCAAGCTTTACCGAGGCAAGCCTTTCCATGTCCTGTGCCAGGAGCCGCGATGAGCCGCGCCAATCTCGACCATCTCCACGACCTGTTTTCTGCCTTCGCCCCGATCACCATGCGGGCGATGTTCGGTGGCCATGGTGTTTATCGCGACGGGGTGATCCTTGGCATCGTCATCGATGACGTGCTGTACCTGAAGGTGGACGCAGTGACCCGCGCCACGTTCGAAGCTGCCGGTTGCTCACCGTTCGTGTACGAAGCGAAGGGCAGGGCAGTCCCGATGAGTTACTGGAACGTGCCGGACGAAGCGCTGGATTCCCCGCAGGACTTCCGGCCATGGGCGCAGCGTGCGTGGGAGGCAGCATTGCGCAAGCCGGTGGCGAAGAAGACGGCGGCGAAGAAGCTCGTCGTAAAGAAAACAGGCAAGCCTGCGAAGGGCTGAATCGCCATGACCGATGGCGCATCGCCATCGCGCGCGCCTGCGGCATACTCGGCGCTTCATTCGGGAGGCGAACATGAGCATCAGCACACTTTCATTGGCAGTGGCACTCACCCTTGCGGTTGCGTCGCCGCTGCAGGCGCAACAAGCCAGTGCGCCGCCGGTTCGTGTTGACGAAACGATGGTGCAGCTGTCTGCCGGCATGCCAGATGCCGCGCAGTTGCGCGAGTTCGACGCTTACGTCGATGCGGTGCGCAAGCAGTTCGATGTGCCCGGTATTGCAGTGGCCATCGTCAAAGACGGCAAGATCGTGATGGAACGCGGCTATGGCCCGCGCGAGATGGGCAAGCCGGCCGCCGTCGATGCGCACACGATGTTCGCGATTGCCTCCAACACCAAGGCGTTTACTGCGGCGTCGCTGAACATGCTGCAGGACGACGGCAAGCTGAAACTGACGGATCGCGTCATCGACCACCTGCAGTGGTTCCGGATGTCGGATTCATACGTTACCCACGAAATGCGCATCCGCGACCTGCTGGCGCACCGCAGCGGGTTGAGCCTCGGCGCGGGCGACCTGCTGTACTGGCCGACCACGACGTATTCCACACGCGAGGTCGCCGAACGCCTCAAGGACGTGCCGCTGAACGGTGGTTTCCGTGAGCAATACGCCTACGACAACATCCTGTTCGGCGTGGCCCAGCTGGTTGTCGAGCAGGCCTCGGCCATGCCGTACAAACAGTTCCTGCAAACCCGCATCTTCCAGCCGCTCGGCATGGACGAGACCCGCTTCAACAGCGACGAACTCAAGCCCGGCGACAACATGGCGACCGGTCACGCGCGCTATGACTTCAAGGACCTGCGTCCGGTCGGCGTGACCAGCTGGCGCAATGTGTCCGGTGCCGGTGGCCTGTATTCGAGCGTGCACGACCTGACCAAATGGATGAACCTTCAATTGGCGGGTGGCGTCATTTCAGGTGAGGGTGATTCAGCGAAGCGGCTCTTCGCCGCCGCCCGTCAGCGTGAGATGTGGACGATGCTTACGCCGATTCCGGTCGGCAAGTCATCCATTCCGGAACTGGCGCCTTCGGTACCGAATTACTTCGGCTACGGGCAAGGCTGGGATCTGTCCGACTACGTCGGCAACCGGATGGTCTGGCATACCGGGGGGTGGCCTGGCCAGGTTTCGCGGCTGACCTTGCTGCCGGACAAGAAGATCGGGGTGATCGTGCTGACCAGCGCCGAGTTGGGCGTCGCGTTCAATGCGGTGACTTATCGCGCGCTGGACATGATGCTCGGGCGCAGCGGTACCGACTGGCTGGCCGCATATGGCAAGGCGTATGCGAAGTCACAGGCCGAGGCGGATGACTCGTGGCAGAAACACGTCGCCAAGCGTGATGCGAACAGCAAACCCTCGCTGGCGCTGTCGAGTTACGCCGGGACCTATCGGGACCCGTGGTATGGCGATGTGGTGATTCGCCAGGGCGCGAAGGGGCTGGAGATGCAGTTCAGCAAGACCGCCGAACTGCTCGGCGACATCAGCCACTGGCAGCACGATACGTTCATCGTGCGCTGGCGTGATCGCGGGTTGAACGCGGATGCATTCGTGAACTTCACCCTGGATGCGGATGGCGCGATCCGTGAGATGCGCATCGAACCGGCATCGCCATTGACCGACTTCAGCTTCGACTTCCAGGACCTGCGGCTGGTGCCCTTGAAGTCGCCCGCCAAGTCGTGATCCGCAGCGTCTGAAGCCTCCAATGGCTTCAGCTCGGGGATTCGCCTAGGGGCTGGCTGCCGCAGCTTCGGCACGTGTGCCCGGCTTGACGGTGTGGCGTGGGATGCCATCTTCATCCAGCAGGGCTTCGACCCGGTTGAACACTTCAGCGCGTGAGAACGGCTTCTTCATGAAGTCGTCGGCGCCAATACGCTGCACGTAGAACTGCTCGGTGGCCTGCGCGTTGCCGCTGATCATGATAATCGGCAGGTCCTTGGTAATCGGGTCGCGGCGCAGCGTGCGCAGGGCGCGGAAGCCGTCCATGCCCGGTAGCACGATGTCGAGGAAGATCAGGTCGGGTACTTCGCGGCGGGCGACTTCGATGCCGGACTCGGCGTCGAAGGCTT
>JBDSGA010000143.1:0-7353 GCA_039919235.1 Thermomonas sp.
TGCAGCGGAACCCGCATTGATCCTTTGGCACGTCCAGCGCACGCGCAGTGAAGCAGCGCGCCGAAAACGCCAGTGGCAACCGGCCCCAGGCGATCACCTCGAGTTCGGGCATTACGCCGCCTTCTTCGACCAGTGCATCGCGCAATTCTGAAATTAGCGTACGGCCCTGTTCGACTCCAGGCACCCAGCGCCGCAAACCATCCTCGACCAGGATGGCCAAAGCGCGCTGGTTGTAGATGTTGAGCGTGGGCCCGGCGACGAACGGCAGCCCCGCGCTGCGGCACAGCTGCACCGCCGACAGGTCATTGGCTTCGATCCAGAAACGGCCATGGGCGACCAGCCGCGCCAGCACGCCAAGCTCGGATTCGGCCTCGATCAAAGACAGGCTGGACAGCACCACGTCCTTGCCGGTTTCGGCGATCTCGTCGGCAAGTGCGATCCACTCGCGGGTGCCGATCTCGCGGCGCTTGCTGCACACGGTTTCGCCGAGGTAGATCGTATCTACCGGCCAGTGCATCGCCTCGCGGTAGAACGCAAGGGTGCGCTCGCGCGGCCAGAAATATTGCAGGGGTCCAAGGCTGAGTTTCATCGCATCAATGCCAGGCACGGTGATAGGGACCCAAGGTGGTCTGGTGGCCTTCGGACTGCGCCGAGAGCGTGCGTTGCCCTTCCGCGTCCGGTGCCCATCCATCCGGGTGATCGCGGTAGCGGTCCAGCGCTGCGCGCCAGGTCTTGGTCACAGCGCCCACGTAGGCAATCCCGCGTTGTCGGCCCTCGATCTTCAGCGCTGCCACGCCGGCTTGTGCCAGCCGCGGGATCAGTTCGATGGTATTGAGGCTGGTCGGCTCCTCCAGCGCATGGAAGATCTCGCCACCGACATCGAAGCGACCCTTGCACACGGTGGGATAGCCGGCCGGTTCGGCCGGCTCGAATTTGTCGATCAGCACATCGTTGAGACGGACGCTGCGGCGGCCATCATCGTGCTCATCCCAACGCACGAACTTCGCTGGTGAACACACGCCATGCCGGTTCGGCGAGGCACCGGTGACATAGCTCGACAGCTGGCAGCGTCCTTCGACCATGATGCACAGGCTGCCGAATGCGAACACTTCCAGCGGAATCGGCGCACGTTCGCACAGGCGCTCGACCTGCTGGATCGATAGCACCCTCGGCAATACCGCGCGCGAAATCCCGAACCGCTCGTATGCGTAGCGCAGCGCCGGCTCTGTAGTGGCCGAACCCTGTACCGACAGATGCCTTGGCAGCGTCGGATAGGTACGCGCGGCGTAATCGAGCACAGCCATTTCGGCAACGATAATGGCATCGCAACCAAACTCCGCAGCGCGATCCACCGCTGCATGCCACTGCGGCAAGCGCACGCTGTCTGGATAGGTATTCAGTGCCAGGTAAACCTTGGCACCGCGTGCATGCGCGAACGCGATGCCGGCCTTGAGCTCATCGTCATTGAAGTTCAGGCCGGGGAAGGCACGCGCATTGGTCTGGTCGCGGAACCCCGCGTACACCGCGTTCGCACCGGCTTCGACCGCCGCCTTCAGGGCCGGCAGGTTGCCGGCGGGACATACCAGCTGCATGCTCGCTCCAGTCTGACGCGACGTTATCAGGATCAATCAGGGCATGGTCGATGCCGGCATCGCGCGCGTCGTTGACCTGGATCAGGTCGAACCGCATCACCCGCCCCTAGCATGGGCTTTCATCAGACGCGGCATTCCCGCACGAGGTATGCATGTTCAATTCCACTCACCTCAGTCTGTCTCCCCTCCGCCTGTCGCTGCTCGCATTGGCCATCGCTGCGATCACGGTCGGTTGCAGCCAAGCCGAGCACGCCGATGTCCAGGCTGAGACGCACGCGAATGCCACGCCGGCCGCTACCGAAAGCGATCACGACGCGGCCGCCCAGCCCATCCACGACGATTCGCATCAAGCAGCAGACGACCACGCCGACCCCGTCACGGCGGCGCTCCCCACTCCGCCGGCCACGCCGTGGCCCAGTGATGCACCCCTGCGCGACGGCATGCGACGCATGCATCGCGCGGTAGATGCGCTTGGACATGCCGAACGTGGCCATCTCGATGCCGCCCAGACCAGCGCCGCCGCGCAGCAGGTTCAGGACGCGGCCAATTTCATGTTTGCCAACTGCAAGCTCACGCCGGAGCCAGACGCGGCCCTGCATGGCGTGCTGGCGACGTTGATGAGCGGTGCGGCCGCGATCAAGGCGAACCCGGCCGACACCTCGGCGGTCGCATCGATGCGCGAAGCGGTGGCACTGTACCCACGCATGTTCGAGGACGCCAGCTGGCAGGCAGATACCGCACCGGCGGAATAACCGCCTAGCGCGACGTCGCCTTGCCGGCGGCGTCCGCCACCACCTGCCTCCACAATGCATCGACGCGTTTTTCCACGCCAGTGTCCAAACTAATTGGCTTGCTCCAGTTGCGGCTGGTTTCACCTGGCCATTTATTGGTCGCATCAATGCCGAGTTTCGAGCCCACGCCCGGCGTCGGGCTGGCGAAATCGAGGTAGTCGATCGGGGTGTTCTCGACCAGCATGGTGTCGCGCGCCGGATCGACCCGGGTCGACATCGCCCAGATCACCTGTGACCAATCGCGCACGTCGATGTCCTCGTCAGTGATGATCACGAACTTGGTGTAGGTGAACTGGCGCAGATAGGACCACACGCCCATCATCATCCGCCGCGCATGGCCGGCGTATTGCTTGCGGATCGAGACGACAGCGATGCGGTACGAGCACGCTTCCGGTGGCAAATAAAAGTCGACGATTTCCGGAAACACCTTGCGCAGGATTGGCACGAAGATCTCGTTCAATGCCAGCGCGAGTACCGAGGGTTCATCGAACGGCGCGCGGCCCATGTAGCTGCCTTGGTAGATCGCATCCTTTCGCAGGTGCAGGCGCTCGATGGTCAGTACAGGGAACATCGCCTGCGCGTTGTAATAGCCTGTGTGATCACCGAACGGACCTTCCAGCGCTTCGTCGCCTGAATGGATTACGCCTTCGATCAGCATTTCCGCGCCTGCTGGCGCATCCAGCCCGGTGCGCGCACTGTGCCAGACGCGGGTACGCTGGCCGCGTAATAGTCCGGCGAATTCGTATTCGGACAAGGTGTCCGGAACCGGCGCGACCGCAGCCAAGGTGGTCGCCGGATCAGCGCCAATCGCTACCAACACCGGGAAAGGCTTGTCGGGATGCGCAACTTTCCAGTCGGCGTAATCCAGCGCGCCGCCGCGATGCGGCAACCAGCGCATGATCACGCGATTCGGACCAATCACTTGCATCCGGTAGATCGCGACGTTCTGGCGTGGCTTGCGGGTCCCGCGGGTGATCACCAGTCCTAACGTGATGAGCTTGGCGACATCACCGGGCCAGCAGCGCTGGATTGGTAGACGTGCGAGGTCGATGTCATCGCCGACCAATGTTTCATGTTCGAATGCGGCTTCACGTACTCGCTGCGGTGCCACGTGCGCAAGTTGCGCAAGTTCGGGCCAGGTCGACAGCGCCTGCTTCAGGCTTGACGGCCAGCGAGGTTCCTTGATGGCAGCCAGCAGTTCGCCCAGTTCCCGAAGGCTGGCGATAGGCCGCCCGGCAAGTGCAGCCTCGATCCGGTCGCGGTGGCCGAACAGATTGCCCAGCAACGCATGATTGGAGCCGACGGGTTGCTCCATCAGCAGCGCCGGCCCGCCCGACTTCAAGGCGCGCAGGCATAGCGAGGTCGATTCCAGCTCCGGATCCACCGGCGCGTAGATCCGCTGCAGGCGACTACTGTGCTCCAGCCGGTCGAGGAAGCCACGTAGATCGTGATCGGCCATCGGCTCGGTCCAGTCGGAGGGCGTAGCGTCGCCGCCCGATCACTTCTGCGCCCTGATACGGGTCAAGCCCGATGCAGGTCGGCGATGGCCGCCAGTCGTTGCATGCGACGTGCGTTCCGCTTCAGCGATCTGCCCCAGCCAAAGCCTGATCCACCTTCACGGCATCAATGATTTCCGGCAGATCGGTCTCCCTGCCGATCTGCGGGAAGTGCGCGCGATCCATGCGCCGGATTGCGAAGTGCATCCAGGCCAGTGCCGAAGCGACCACTACGAACAGCAGCATGAAGCAGCTGGTCCACACGCCCGTCAGGTCGTTCATCACGCCGAACGCGATTGGCATGATGAACCCACCGAGTCCGCCAATCATACCGACCACACCACCCACCGAGCCGACATGATTCGGGTAATACACCGGGATGTGCTTGTACACGGCGGCCTTGCCGAGTGACATGAAGAAGCCGAGCACGAATACCAGCACCGTGAACGGGATCAGCCCGATCGCCAGGTGCATATAGATGTCGCCGTTGATGCCTTTCACGATGTACTGCGTGTCCGGGTAGCTGAGCACGAACGTGCACAGCGCCGAGACGCCGAACGTCCAGTACATCACCGTGCGCGCGCCAACCTTGTCTGACAGCCAGCCGCCAACAATGCGGAACAGGCTGGCCGGAATCGAGTAAGCGGCGGCGAACAGACCTGCGGTTCGGATGTCCAGGCCATAGGCACCAGTGAGGAAGTGCGGCAGCCACAGCGCAAGCGCAACGAACCCGCCGAATACGAAGAAGTAATACAGCGCAAAGCGCCAGACCTGGATGTTCCTGAGCGGCGCCATCTGTTCACGGAATGGCATCGGCTTCGCGCCGGTCTTGCGACGCTCCGCCAGCGATGGATCGTCCTGGCTGAACAGGTAGAACAGGATCGCGACGACGGCGATGGCAATAGCCCAGACCTTCGCCACCATTATCCAACCCGCTGCCACCATGATCATCGGAGCTATAAGTTTGGTCACCGCGGCACCGACATTACCGGCACCGAAAATTCCAAGCGCGGTGCCTTGGCGGTTGGCGGGAAACCACTTCGACACATAGGCCACGCCGACCGAGAACGAACCACCAGCCAAGCCGACGAACAGCGCGCCGACAATGAACTGCGGATAGGTGTGCGCAAGGGTCAGCATCCAGGTCGCCACTGCCGCGAGCAGCATCACGATAGTCAGCACCAGTCGACCGCCGAACTGGTCGGCCCAGATCCCTAGGAACAGCCGGGTCAGCGAGCCGCTGAGAATTGGCGTAGCGATGAGCAGGCCGAACGCGGTTTCACTGAGCCCAAGGTCTTTCTTGATCTGGATGCCGATGATCGAAAAGATTGTCCATACGGCGAAGCACACGGTGAAGGCGAACGTACTCAGCCACATAGCCCGCTGCTGTTGCGCCGGCGTGACTGCAATCGTGTCCTGCATGAGTTTCAATCCAATGTCGGGGATCGGGTTTTAGCGATGAACGGAGTCGTGGCCTACGTGCTAACTGCAAATCATCAGCCTGCTTCGGCTTCGATCGCATCCAAACCGCGCACGTCATAGCGCTCCTGAAGTTGCTGCAGGAAATGCTGGACTTCGCGCTGCTGCACCTGCAGCTCCAGATAATCCGAAATGCGCTCGCGCACGTCATCGAATGCCTGCGCTTCGCCTCCTGCGATCTCGTCGACCTGGACCACGTGGTAACCCCAGCGCGACTCCACCGGGAATGCCGCAAGGCCAGCGCGCAGGCGGAATACCTGACGGTCGAATTCAGGGGTGGCCTGGCCATGTTCCAGCCAGCCAAGCTCGCCACCCTGGTCCTTGGACGGACAATCGGAATGACGCATGGCGAGATCGGTAAACGCGATTGGATCGGCCTTGATCTGGGCGATCAATGCCTCGGCTTGCAAGCGCGTCTTGACCCGGCCATCGACATCATCCACCCCAGCCCCGCACAGGATGTGGCGCACGCGGATACGGTTGGGCGAATGGAAGCGCGCTTCGTTTTGCTCGTAGTAGCGCATGCAGTCATCCGCGGTCGGAACCCGTGGTTCCAACTGGGTTTCCAGCAAGGTGCGAATCGCGGCCTCTTCATCGGACTCGCGACCGATCGGCGCGGTGGTTTCCCCAAGACCCAGCCGCTCGATCTCCCGTCGCAACAGTTCGCGTACCACCAGCGCGCGCGCAGCATCGGCACGCGACCGTTCCGGCTTCATCGCGCGATGGTGCTGCATTTCCTGCGCGATCTGCGCCTCGCTGATTGGTGTATCGCCCACATACAGAGCGCACGGTGCGGGCCGTCCTAGGCTACGTGGACCATCGGCAGCGTCGCCTTGGTGGTCATGCACGTCATCGACCATGGAATTGGACGAGTCAATGATCGTGATCGGCAGTGCGCGCGAGGTCTTGGTCGTGGTATTCATCGATCAGTTCCTGTGACCGTAGCGCAGCGTAGCCTGACGGCGACGCACGACCTGGTAAGGCCGCCACAGGTAGCTCACCGGGATGCTCCAGATGTGCACCAAGCGGGTGAACGGTGCAATCAGGATCAGGGTCATCCCCAGCAGCACATGCACCTTGTAAACCCAATGCACGCCGACCATGAAGTCGGCCGCGCCAACTCGGAAGGTGACGATGTGCTGCGCCCACTCACCCAGCATGATCATCACGCTGCCATCCATGTGCTGGGTGGAGAGCAAGATGGTGTACATGCCCAGCAGCAGCTGCGCGAGCAGCAGGACCAGCACTACCGTATCACCCGTCGTGCCGGTTGCCCGCACACGCGGATTGAACAGCCGGCGCACCAGCAGGATGACCAACCCAACCAGGCAGACCAACCCGAAGATGCCACCCGCCACCATGGCCAGCAGTTGCTTCTGCGGCGCGGTGATCACGTGCTCATAGACCGAATGCGGCGTCAGCAATCCCACTAGGTGCCCGCCCAGGATGGCCAGGATCCCGAGGTGGAACATGTTGCTGCCGATCCGCATGCCGCGGCTCGACAGCATCTGGCTGGAACCGGTGCGCCACGTGTACATCGCCCGGTCATAGCGCGCCCAGCTGCCGATGAACAGCACCGCAAGCGCGACGTAGGGATAGACCTGGAACGCGAAGAGATTGAATGACGCATTCATGGCTGCACCTCGCTTGGGACTTGCTCACGGTCGGCTTGCTCACGGTTAGCTTGCGTAGCAGGGAGCGGGCGGGCAGTTGGCTTGCAGTTGTCGTCGGGCGCATCGCTGCCGAAGCGCACCGCTTCCTCTTCCCACACCAGATCCATCGCTTCATTGGTGTCATCGCGTGGCTCATCACTCACGCGTTGGCGCAGCGACTCGAGTTCGACCTTGCCTTCCGCGTACTCGACCAGTATCTCGAACAACAACGCATACGGACTCTTGCGTTCGCCCGCGCGGGCGGCCAGCAGGGCGACGATATGGTTGATGTGATGCAACCAGTCGCGCGCTTCTGCTTCAGGCCGCTGCGAGAGATATTCCA
>JBDSGA010000144.1:0-7967 GCA_039919235.1 Thermomonas sp.
GCGGCGACCAGCGGCACGTCCTTGCGTGGCATCAACAGCACGGTGGCACCGTTGTCCAAGGTGACGGTCTGGTAGTCGGGCAGGCGGATCTCGCCGGCACTGGCGATGGCACTGATGCCCAATAGCGCGATGAGCGTGATGGCGGCTTTACGGATCGAGACGAGGCGGTTCATCACTTGCCCTCCTTGGCGGCGGCGACGGGTGCAGCAGACGGCGCGGTCGTGACGGGCTTCAGCAATCCGGTCGTGCGGTTCTGCACGCGCAGTATTTGTTTCGCCAGCGCCTGCACATCGGCGGCAGTCACTGCTGCATATGCGGCGGGCGCATCGAACAGCTTGCGGTAGTCGCCGTTGAAGACTTCATACGTGCCCAGCGCACGCGCCTTGCCGTTGATGGTGGCCATGCCGCGCCAGAATTCGGACGCCTTCAGGTTGCGCGCCTTGTCGAGTTCCGCAGTCGTGACGCCATCGCGGACGATCTTGCCCAGCTCGTCATCCAGCAGTGCTTCAACTTTGGCTGGATCACCGCCCGGTGCCAACATCGCGTAAACCCAGAGCAAGCCGGGATCGAAGCCGCCGTCGGTGAATGCACCGGTCTGGGTCGCGGCCTGCTCACGCTCGACCAAACGCTGATTCAGGCGCGAAGACTCACCCTGCGAGAGGATCGTGGTCAGCAGTTCCAACGTCGGGTAGCGCTTGTCACCGGCGCCCATCCCGCTGTGGAAGGCATAGGCGACGATCGGCGATTGCGCATCGGCGCGTTCGACCACCAACCGGCGCTCGCCCTGCTGTTCGGGCTCGATGGTGGTGATCGGGGTTGGTTCTGGCTGCTTCGCCAGCGGTGCCAGGTATTGGTCGGCCATCGCGAACACTTGCGCCGGGTCCACATCGCCGGCGATCACCAGCACAGCGTTGTTCGGCGCGTAATAGGTCTTGAAGAATTGCTTGAGGTCATCGATCTTCCAGCGCTCGATGTCGGACGGCCAACCGATGGTTGGAATCTGATACGGATGCGCGGTAAATGCGGCCGCCTGCATCTGTTCCTGCAGTGAGCCGAAGTTGTCGTTGTCCACGCTGGAGCGGCGCTCGCTGTAGACCACGCCGCGCTCGGTTTCGATCACTTTTGGATCGAATGACAAGTGGGCCATGCGGTCGCCTTCCAGGTCGAAGATCGTCTCCATCGCAGTGGACGGAAACCAGTCGGTGTAGGTGGTCAGGTCGCTGCTGGTGCTGGCGTTGTTGCTGCCGCCCGCGCCTTCCATGGTGCGGTCGAACTCACCCGGTTTGCGGGTGCTGGTGCCGTTGAACATCATGTGTTCGAAGAAGTGCGCGAGCCCGGTGATACCCGCGTGCTCATTGCGGCTACCGACCTTGTAGAAGGTGTAGTAATTCGCGTTCGGGATGTCGTGGTCCGGCCAGACGATGATCTTCAGGCCATTGGTCAGCGTTTTGCTGACGATGGCATCGGCGCCGGGCACCTGGCTGGCGGCGGCCTTGGCCGGCGGCGTGGCTGCTTGTGCAATAAGGGCGGTACTGCCCAGCGCGAGCGCGCAGGCAAGGGACAACAGGCGCATGTGGATTCCCCGGGAGACGTATCGGCGTCACCTTGCACGATGCGGCCCCTCGATGTCACCTGCCTAAAGTCGTGGCAGCGTCATCATCTTCAGGTGTCATTGAAGCCTGCCTGCATCTTGCATCGTGAGCTGCAAGCACCAGCAGCATCGCCAGCAGCGCGACGCTGTATTCGCTGCCACCGGTGCCATGTTCGCCAACGAACCAGCCGTTGTGGCGGTGGATCAGCACGATGCCGACGCTGGCAATGACGGCAAGACCGCTGGCGGCCCAGCGCACTCCGCGATTCATCAACAGCAAGGTGCCGGCGGATAATTCGTAGAACGTGATCGCCAGCACCCAGGCTTGACCATGCGCAAACCCGTGCGCCTCCATGAACGCGCCGAACTCCGGGATGCTGTGGTTCACGAAGCGCATTGACGCATGCGCCATGAACAGCAGCGCGGTAACGATGCGAAGCAACCGCAGAGCGTCCGCTAGCGGCCACCACGGATAGCCACGTAGCCAGGCGGTCATGGGCTAGCCCTCCATGGATGACGAAGAAGGAAGGCGCGGGCCGATTCCATCCGGCCGCGCGACGCAGTGAGGGGGTACCTGCGCATCCATTCGCTTAGAACGCGTACTGCAGCATCAGACGCACCGCGCGGGGCGCCTGAAAACCAGTCGGCACCTTGTACACGGTGTCGAACAGAGAACTGCCTTCATTGGTCTCGGCGGTTTCCACGACACTGGCCACGGCCCGCTGGTTGAACACGTTGAACACGTCGACCTTGAAGGTGAACCGTCCCTGTGCGAAGGCCGGCTTCCAGGCAACATTCAGATCAAGCTGGCGTTGCCACGGCGTGCGCCCTGCGCTGCCACGCGGCACGACGTCGATGCCGTTGTCGAGCACGCCATCGCCATCGGCATCCGTGCCGGGCGTCTTGCTGCAGGAGAAGTACGAGGCGCCGTAGTGCAGCGGATCACTGCCATATACGCCGAAGCAATTGACCGGCCGACCCGATTGCACCAGCAGGTTGCCGCCAATCGACCATTGGTCATTGAACTGGTAATTGCCGAACAATTTCAGCGTGTGTTTGCGGTCATTGGGCAAGGGACCGTTCGCGCCCAGCATCAGTTCGCGGTAATCGAAGTCCTGGGTAGTGCCGGTATCGCCCTGGCCGATGTCGGACTTCACCCCGCCTTCGGTATTGCCGTTGCTGCGCGCCCAGGTGTAGGAGCCCTGCAGGAAGAGCTTGTCCCAGTGGCCTTCGAAGAAAAATTCGGCTGCCGAGTAAGTGCGTTTGGCCTTTGGGCCGAGCGTATCGGCGTCGATCGTCACTTTCTCCAGCGTGCCGTCGCCATTGATATCGATGTTGAACACGCCTTCGCTGCCCGGGTTGTACAGGTGGCAGAACGTGAAGCCCGGATTGATGAAGGCGATTTCGTTGGGCACGCTGCTGTCCGCAGGTGACTGGAACGGATTGCCATCGGGGTCGACGAAGCCGTTGCCCAGCGCCCAGTCGTAGATCGCACGTTCGTCGCAGGTATCGTCGATCGCACGCTTGAGGTCGCGACGGACCGTGCGCAAGCCCAGCGACCAGTGCTCGTCCATCTGCTTCTGGAAGCCCAGGATGTATTCGTCCTGGTACATCGGGTGAAGGTTTTCCGAAGCAATCGTGCGCGGGTTCTTCTGCGCGCCGAACTCGTTGTTGAGATAGTTGATCGGCGTGAACGGGGTGGCGCCCGTGGGCGCGCCGGTGGCCGGGTCCACGCCGGTGTAAAAGAACAATTGCTGGCTGAAAATCGAAGCGCTGGCGCCGCGCACCGCGACCGTTGCGGTCAACGGCAAGGCATAGCGACCGGCATTGCCGAAGATCTTGAGCGAGGCGTCGCCCATCACATTCCAGGAGAAGCCCAAGCGCGGGCCGAGTTGGTTCTTGATGGAGACGTAGGCCTGGCCATTGCCATTGCGGTTCTCGAAGCTGTCCCAACGCAGGCCTGCATACGCCAGGAAGTTGGGCGTTACCTGCCAGCTGTCCTCGACATAAAAGGCGCGCTGGTCAACTTCGACAGTGGCGCCATTCTTGAACACCACGTTGATCGTGAAATCGATGTCGTCAGCGTTCAGCGGCACGCCATCAGGATCGATGGTGGCGTAGTTCCACACCTGTCCGCCTTCGACCGCGCCCCCGGCAACCGAACTGAATCGGTCGGCGTCGTAACCAAATCGCACCTGGTGGTCTCCGAGTTGCCACTCGGCATCGACGCGAAACTGTTTGCGGATGTCGCCCGCATCCGGCCGGCCCAGCGTGCCGCCGATGAAATCGCAGCCATGGATGGCCGGCGTCGTGCCGAGCAGGGTCGACGTGCGTTGGTCGATCACCACCGGGCAGCCGCTATCGGGAGCGGTGAGGTCGCCCGACCATTCCTGGCGCGTGCCATTGGCAGAAATTCCGTAGATGCTACGCGAAAATTTGCCGCGTCCTACCAACGCGGACAGGGTGAATGTATCGCCGAGGTAGCCGGTGTATTTCAGCGCATGGCTGGTGCCACCCTGTTCGGTGTGGACCGTGCCGAGCACGCCGGTGCGATCCAATGCGCCCTCGTTATTGGCATGCACGGTGCGGATGGTGCGTGCGTTGTCGGAGAAGCTGGTCAGCTCCAGCAGGTGGTTGTCGGACAGGTTCCAGTCCATCTTCAGCAACCATGTCGGCGAACGCGTGCGCGATGCGTTATTCCGGCCCGAGTTCACATCGCCCCAAACATCCGCCTGGTTGCGCGCGAATTGCACGATGCCGTAGGCGAACAGGCGATCCTTCACCAGCGCACCACCGGCCCACAACGCGATGCTGGATTGTCCGCTTTCATCCTTGCCGTTGTCTTCCAGCAGGTCACCGTTGTTGAGGCGGATGTTGGGGGTCTTGCCGGCCAGCGACGAAGGCGTCCAATACAGTGAGCCTCCTGCGGAAAAATCATTGGTGCCGCGGCGGGTGATGAGATTCACCACACCGCCGGTGGAGCGTCCGAATTCTGCCCCGTAGCCGCCGGTTTTGATCTGCTGCTCGGCGATGGCCTCGAACGGGATCTGCGCGAAGGCGAGATTATCGAAGGCGTTGGTGATATTGAAGCCGTTGACGTAGTAGGCGTTCTCCGCCACCGACGAGCCGCCAAACGAAGCGAGGTTGCCGAAAGCCGCATCACCGCGCACCGTGCCGGGCGCGAGCAAGGCGACGCTGGTGGAATCGCGTGCCACCGGAATGCTTGCGAGTTGTTGCGCGGTGAGAATGGTGGTTGATTCCACCGAAGACACGTCGACAGGATTGATGTTGCTTGCAGTCACCCTGACCGCATCCAATGTCGCAGTATCTTCATTGCCGAAGTCGACCTGGGTACCGGTGCCGACACTGACCGCAACGCGTTCACGGATGCGGCTGCTGCCATCGGCGTGGCGCAGCGTCACCGTGTAGGTGCCCGAAGGTGTTTGCGCGCCGCGGAATGCGCCATCTGCGCCGACCGATATCTCGCGTCGGTAGCCGGTGGCGGCATTCTCGATCAACACGGTATCGCCCTGTGATGCGCGGCCATAGATCGCACCGGCGGTGTTGCTTTGTGCAACTGCCAGCCCGGACATACCCAAGCCGATGGCGAGGGCCAGACAGAGACTGGTGCGTTTGCAGCGGGCGGTGCGAAGTAGTGCAGGCATGCGAAATTCCCCGGGGATGCGCCGTCATGGCGGTGGTCGTGGCGCAAACTCACTGCCAGGGTGGGGCTAGGGCAAGCGGGCTGGGACGAATCGCACAGCTCAGGGGGTGAACGCCACTAGTGGCATTGCGAGTAGCCAGTCACGCGGGTAGCGTGGCGGCATGCAACTGGATGCCAACTCGCCACTCCCAATGCCACGACGCGCGTGGTGGACGCTCTGGTTGTCTGCCTGCATCGGCTGGACCGCCTATGGCCTGCTGTATTGCTACCAGGTCATGTCGATGGCGGCGGAGATGGGCAAGACCTATGCATGGGCGGACGTGTTGCGAACCGGCATAGTCGGGATGTGGGGCTGGGTGCCACTGACGGTCGGCCTTTTTTGGTTGGTCTCACGCGTGCCCATTCGCCGCGGCAATGTGTTGCACGCCTGCTCAGTGTTGATGCTTGCTGCGTTGGCGGCGGTCGTGCTGCGAGCCGTTTTCATCTACTCCCTCGACCCATGGATCGGTTGGTACGACGCGCCCCCGGAGTTCTGGGGCGACGTGATGCGGACCAGCCTGCATAACAATTTGTTGATCAGTTGGATCGTGATTGGTTTTGCGCATGCCCTGTTGTTTTCGGACCAGGCCGGCGAACAGGAGCGTCGCGCCTCGGAGCTGCAGGCACTGCTTGCGCAAGCCAGGCTGGATGCGATTTCGGCGCAGCTCAATCCCCACTTCCTGTTCAATGCGCTGAATTCGATCGCGGAACTGGTCCATCACGACGCAGCCCGCGCCGATCGCATGCTGGTCGCGCTGTCCGCACTGTTGCGGCGCAGCCTGGACAGTTCGCGTCTGCAATGGGTCAGCCTTGGCGAAGAGCTCGATCTGCTCGCGCATTATCTGGACATCGAGAAAGTGCGTCTCGGCGAGCGCATGCAGGTGCATTGGCATGTCGCCCGTGACTGTCTTGGCGAAGCGGTGCCGCCGTTGTTGTTGCAGCCGCTGGTAGAGAACGCGGTGGTGCATGCCATCGCGCGTCGCATTCGTCCGGGCAACGTGCGTATCGCTGCGGGTCTGGTTACTGGCTTGCTGTGGCTGGAAGTGGAGGACGATGGCGCAGAAGGCTTGCCTGATGCAGAAGGCCACGGCATCGGTCTGGCGAATACGCGCGCGCGCCTGGCTGCGCTCTTCGGCGAGCGAGCCACGTTGTCGATTGAACCCACCGATGCGGGTGGTACCCGCGTGATGCTTCACTTGCCACGCCAGCACGCCGCTGCCACGCCCGTGCGTGCCCCCGACGGCGCGCATGCATTCCAGCTCGACCAGCCCTCGCTGCCATGAGCCGGATGCCATGAGCATGCTGCGTGTCGTGATCGCGGATGACGAACCGCTGGCGCGGCTGCGCCTGCGGCGGTTGCTGAGCGACATGCCGGAGATAGAGGTCGTGGCCGAATGCGCCAGCGGCATCGAGGTCATGCAGCTGCTGCCGGATTGCCCGTGCGACCTGCTGTTCCTCGACATCCAGATGCCGGGTGCGGACGGGTTCCAAGCGCTGGAGAACGTCGTGGTGCGGCCACGTGCTGTGGTGTTCGTGACCGCATATGCGGAACACGCAGTGCGCGCTTTCGACGTGCAGGCAGTGGACTACCTGCTCAAGCCGATTTCTGCCCCACGCCTGCAACAAGCGATCGAACGCGCCCGAACTGCGCTGTCCGGCAACATGTCGGCAGTGGCGCCACCCGTCGCCTCGCGGCGCTTGGCACTACCGATTGGCAGGCGCACGCAGATGGTGGAACTGGACGAACTCGACTGCGCGATTGCGCAGGCCAATTACATCGAACTGAAAGTAGGCGCACGCAGTTTCGTACTGCGCGACACCATCAGCGGATTCCACGCAAGGCTCGACCCGCAGCGCTTCCTGCGTATCCATCGTTCTGCCATCGTGCGCATCGACGCGATCCGCGAAGTGGAGCCACTGGCGTCCGGACGCTACCGGGTCAACCTGCATAGCGGGTTGCGCCTGATATGCGGCCGGAGCTATCGGGATGCATTGCGCGCAGCACTCGGCCTGGTGCTGGAACTTCCTTCCTTGGCTTGCGCCACCGCCTGAGACAGGTGAGTGCGTGCATGGCTGGCGCGTGTCGCCAACCGCAAGACATCCATCACGCACTATTCGCTAACCTGCTGGAAAATCCCGATATCCATTTGCGAGGAGCACAGATATGCGCGTGCATTTCCACGGAGCGGCAGGCGAGGTTACTGGTTCGATGCATCTGGTCGAGACCGCCGGCAAGAGGGTCTTGCTGGATTGCGGCATGTGCCAAGGCAATGCGGAAATGGAGGCCAGCAACGACGACCCGTTTCCGTTCGACGTGGCGTCCATCGATGCCGTCGTGCTCAGCCACGCGCACATCGACCACATCGGGCGGGTGCCGCTGCTGATCAAGCGTGGTTATCGCGGGCCGATCTTCACCCAGCAGGCGTCGGCCGAGCTGCTGCCAATCATGTTGTTGGATTCAGCGTCCATTGCCGAAGGTGATGCCGAACGCTTCAACCGCAAGCGTCACGCTGGCGAAAAAGAGCGGGTGCCGCTGTACACCCGCGATGATGTGAAGCTGGTGCTGGAACGGGTCAAGCCGCTGGCCTACGACACCCGGACCAAGATCCTTGACGGTGTCGAACTCACCCTGCTCGATGCCGGGCACATCCTTGGCTCCGCCATCGTGGAGTT
>JBDSGA010000145.1:0-3242 GCA_039919235.1 Thermomonas sp.
TGAAGCCAGTGCGCAGTCCATTCACGTGCGTGCCGTGTTGCGCAGTCGGAATGAGGTTGACGTAGCTCTCCTGTACCAGCTCACCTTCCACGACCCAGGCCACCGCCCAGTCGACGATCTCGGTGTCTTTCTTCAGCGACCCAACGAATAACTCCGGCGGCAGCAACTCACGGTCGGTGAGTTCGCCACGCAGGTAGTCCTGCAGGCCGTCTTCGTAATGCCATTCGATGCGTTCGCCACTGGCCGCGTCGAACAGGCTGACGGTCAAACCCGGACACAGCACTGCCTTGGCGCGCAGCAGGTGCTTGAGCGCACGCAGGTTGAATTTTGGGGTGTCGAAATATTTCGGGTCCGGCCAAAAGCGCAGGCGAGTTCCCGTATTTTTCTTGCCGACGCTGCCGACGACTTCGAGTTTCGAAATCCTGTCGCCATCCTTGAACGACATCTTGTATTCGTTGCCGTCGCGCTTGATGAAGACGTCGACATGGTTCGACAGCGCATTGACCACGCTCACGCCCACGCCATGCAGGCCGCCACTGAAGGTGTAGTTCTTGTTGCTGAACTTGCCGCCGGCATGCAGCCGCGTGAGGATCAACTCGATACCGGGGATCTTTTCGTCCGGGTGGATGTCCACCGGCATGCCGCGGCCGTCGTCGCTGACTTCACAACTGCCGTCCTCGAACAGGATGACTTCGATGCCGCGCGCGTGGCCAGCCAGCGCCTCGTCCACCGCGTTGTCGATGACTTCCTGGGCCAGGTGGTTGGGCCGTGTGGTGTCGGTGTACATGCCCGGGCGGCGCTTGACCGGGTCCAGCCCGGACAGGACTTCGATGTCTTCGGCGTTGTAGCGGCTGTTCATGAGGCGCACATCAAGGGGACGCGGCAGGATTACTGCCGGCGCGCACGCGGTCAAGCAGGGATATCCGGGGAAGCGTGCATTGTTCGGTGGATTTTCGTTGCCGATCAATGGCTTCCATCATGGGCGCAGCGATCAGGGCATGCATGCGGACGCGCTTACCCTTAGAATGTGGCTTTCCAGCGACGCCCTGCCGACATGACCTCCCCCGCATCCCAGACCCCGCTCGTCTTCGTCACCGGGGGTGTGGTGTCCTCGCTCGGCAAGGGCATTGCCGCTGCATCGCTGGCCGCGATTCTCGAAGCCCGTGGCTTGCGGGTCACCATGATGAAGCTGGACCCCTACCTTAACGTCGATCCGGGCACGATGAGCCCGTTCCAGCATGGCGAGGTGTACGTCACCGACGACGGTGCCGAAACCGACCTCGACCTCGGCCACTACGAGCGCTTCGTCAACACCCGCCTGACCGGACTGAACTCGGTCAGCACCGGCAAAATCTACGAGGCGGTAATTCGCAACGAGCGCCGTGGCGATTATTTGGGTGGCACCGTGCAGGTGATCCCGCATGTGACGGACGAGATCAAGCGCTGCATTGATGCCGCCACGGCAGGCTTCGATGTCGCCTTGGTGGAGATCGGCGGCACGGTCGGCGACATCGAATCGCTGCCGTTCCTTGAGGCCATCCGCCAAGTGCGCGCCGAGCGCGGTCCAGCGATGGCGATGTACATGCATCTCACGCTGGTCCCCTATATCGCAGCGGCCGGTGAATTGAAGACCAAGCCGACCCAGCACTCGGTAAAGGAACTGCGCTCGATCGGCATCCAGCCTGATGTATTGCTGTGCCGCAGCGAGCAGCCGTTGCCAGAGAGCGAGCGCCGCAAGATCGCGCTGTTCACCAATGTGCCGGAGCGCGCGGTGATTTCGGCCCTGGACTTGGACAACATTTACAAGATCCCGATGTGGCTGCATGCGCAGAAACTCGACCAGATCGTGGTCGAGCAATTGCATCTGGAGGCCAAGGCCAAACCCGATGCTGATCTGTCCGAATGGCAGGCAGTGGTGGATGCCAGCGAACACCCCATCGACGAAGTCACCATCGGCATCGTTGGCAAGTATGTGGATCACAAAGACGCCTACAAGTCCGTGGGCGAGGCACTGAAACACGGTGGCGTGCGCCAGCGCACCAAGGTCACCTTGAAGTGGCTGGAATCCGAGGACATCGAACGCGACGGCGCGGCGTCCGCGCTGGCCGGTCTCGATGGCGTGCTGGTGCCGGGCGGATTCGGTGATCGTGGCTTCGAAGGCAAGGTGCTGACCTCGCAATATGCGCGCGAGCACGGCTTGCCGTACTTCGGTATTTGCTACGGCATGCAGGCGGCGGTCGTCGACGTGGCCCGGAATATCCTCGGGCTGGCTGATGCCAACAGCACCGAGAATGATCGCGAGACCGCGAACCCGGTGATTGGCTTGATCACCGAATGGCGCACGCAAGCCGGTGACGTCGAGCGCCGCAGCGAAGCCAGTGATCTGGGCGGCACCATGCGCCTGGGTTTGCAGGAACAGCGCATCAAGCCCGGTACGCTGGCCCATCGCATGTACGGCCAGGATGTCGTCGGCGAGCGTCATCGCCATCGCTATGAATTCAACAACCGCTATCGCACCCAACTCGAAGCCGCGGGCCTGGTGTTTTCGGCCAAGTCGATGGATGACACCTTGGTCGAGATGGTCGAATGGCCGAATCACCCGTGGTTCCTGGGTTGCCAGGCACACCCCGAATTCCTGTCGACGCCGCGCAACGGGCATCCGCTCTTCATCGGATTCGTTCGCGCCGCGCGCGAGCATCAGGCGGGTGGGCGCCTGCTAAATGAAACAAATCTCAATAGCGAGGCCGCGGCATGAAGCTGTGCGGCTTCAACGTCGGACTCGACCACCCGCTGTTCCTGATCGCCGGGCCGTGCGTGATCGAGTCCGAACAACTGCAACTGGATGTCGCCGGCCAGTTGAAGGACATCACCTCGTCGCTTGGCATCAACTTCATCTTCAAGTCCAGCTTCGACAAGGCCAACCGCACGTCCTTGGGCAGCTTCCGTGGCCCGGGCATGGAAGAGGGTTTGCGCGTGCTGGCCGAGGTCAAGCGCCAGCTTGGCGTGCCGGTGCTGACCGACGTGCACGAGTACACGCCGATGGATGAGGTCGCGTCGGTCGTCGACGTGCTGCAGACGCCTGCATTCCTGGTCCGCCAGACCGATTTCATCACCAAGGTGTGTGCGGCAGGCAAGCCCGTGAACATCAAGAAAGGCCAGTTCCTGTCGCCGTGGGACATGAAGCCCGTGGTCGAGAAAGCGAAGTCCACCGGCAACCACGACATCATGGTCTGCGAGCGCGG
>JBDSGA010000146.1:0-18121 GCA_039919235.1 Thermomonas sp.
GCCCGGCATCCGGGAAGATCACGGTGCCCATGTCACGGCCATCAGCCACCAGCCCCGGCAGTTGGCGGAAGGCGCGCTGGCGATCCTTGAGCGCCGCCCTGACCTCGGGAATGGCGGCAATGGCCGACGCTGCCCCACCCGCCGTTTCGGTCCGGAGCTCGTCGGTGGCATCCTGTCCATTCACGATCACGCGCGGCTCGCTGTTGGCATCGTCACGGAAGCCAACCTCGGTATCGAAGGCACAGCGGACCAAGGCGGATGCATCGGACAGATCCAGGTCCGCCCAACTGGCGGCAATGCCGACCGCGCGATACAGCGCGCCGGAGTCCAAATAGTGCCAACCCAGCCGCTGGGCGACAATGCGGCTGATGGTGCCCTTGCCGGAGCCGGAAGGCCCATCGATGGTCAACACGGGTACGGAGGTCTGGTTCGCGGGAGTTTGCATCCTCTGATTATGGCGAACTTGCCACGACTCGAGGCTATTTGCATCGGCGCAAGACCGCGCGCTCAAACGTCTGATCTCAAGCTATTGATTCGGCGGAACATAACCCGTTACAATGTGCGGCTTCGTGTTTTCAATTACGAACTAGCAGCGGTCATGCCGACGCCTGCTTCCGTCCATCACTCCAAATTTTTGCCGAGGTTCTGTCATGAAGGTTTTGTCCTCCCTGAAGTCGGCGAAGACCCGTCACCGCGACTGCAAGGTGGTTCGCCGTCGTGGCAAGGTCTTCGTGATCTGCAAGTCCAACCCGCGTTTCAAGGCGCGTCAGCGCTGAGCGAAGCGCAGGTTGTGCGTTCGAAGGCCGCCACGTGCGGCCTTCGTTGCATTTTGGCATCTGTGATTTCAGGATCGATGGATCGGAACATCGCCATCGCAGGCCGTTCACGGATTCGGCATAGAATCCGAGGTTCGTCTTCACATGCCTTTGGAGCGTCATCATGAATTGCTTGTCTCGCAGCATCCTGCTCCAGCTCGGCACTTCGGTCATACTGCTGGGGCTCGGCAGCAATGCCTTTGCACAAGACCGCGCAATGAACGGCGACACCCTGCTGATCGAACGCGTGCAGGAAAAGCCGGCCAACCTGCCGAGGCGCGGCATGAGCATGGCCCAAGTCGAAGCCCGTTACGGCGCGCCCATGGATCGCCTGGATCCGCGCGGCGGCCAGAAACATGATTGGCCGACCATCAATCGTTGGACGTATGCCAACTACACCGTGTATTTCGAGCGCACCAAAGTGCTCAATGTGGTGATGAACAAGGCCGACCAGAACGAGATTGGCCCGAAGCCTCCCACGACTTGAAGCCGATGACCGCGCCATCCGTGCGATTCCCCGCCGAGTGGGAACCCCAGGCGGCGGTGCTGATTGCATGGCCGAACGCCAATACCGATTGGGCTGAACGCCTGGCGGAGGTGGAAGAAACTTACATCGCGCTGGTGGCTGCGATCACCCGCTTCCAGCCGGTGGTCATTTGCGTGGCCGATGACGACATCGAGACCTACGCGGAGATGCGCCTGCGCTCCAACCGGATCGATATGGCCCGCGTCCGCTTCGTCACCGTGGCTTATGACGATACCTGGCTACGCGACAGCGGGCCGATCACGTTGATTGAAAACGGGTTAGGTGACGGCAACGCCTTCAGATTGCTCGATTTCCGTTTCACTGGCTGGGGCGGAAAGTTCGATGCAAGCAATGATGACCGCCTGATCGAACAACTTGTGGACCAGAAGTTATTTATCACAAATGATCGCCAACCAATTGATTTTGCATTGGAAGGTGGCGCCATCGAAACCGATGGCGAAGGCACCCTGCTGACCACGTGGCAGTGTCTGCATGAACGCCATCCGGATGCCAGCCGTGACGAACTGAGCACGAAACTCTCGGCTTGGTTGCAGCAGGATCGGGTGTTGTGGCTCAACCATGGCGCGCTCGAAGGCGACGACACCGACGCCCACATCGATACCCTTGCCCGCTTCAGCTCCGCAGACGCCATCGTGTTCCAGGCTTGCGACGACGCCGACGACTCACACCATGCCGGCTTGCAGGCGATGGCCAATGAAATCGCGGCATTGCGCACGCGCGACGGACAGCCGTATCGGCTTTTTCCATTGCCGTGGGCCAAGCCAGTCATTGACATCGGTGAGAACGGCGAAAGACGTCGACTTGCCGCCAGTTACGCCAACTTCCTGATCATCAATGGTGCGGTGCTGATGCCGTCCTACGGTGATCCAGCGGACGCCGACGCGGCCGCCGTGCTGGTCCGCGCATTCCCGGATCGCGAGATCGTGCAGGTGCCCTGCCGTGCGCTGATCTGGCAGAACGGCAGCCTGCACTGCCTCACCATGCAGCTACCCGAAGGACTGGTCTGATGGCGACTTACAACAAACTCCCCGTCGCGCTGATCCAGGAGCGCAACCAGGGTGATGCCGAAGCCAACCTTGCGATCATCGAAACGCGCGTAGGGGAGGCTGCGGGTAACGGCGCCAAACTTGTCCTACTGCAGGAACTGCACAACGGCGCGTATTTCTGCCAGCACGAATCCGTGAACGAATTCGACCTCGCCGAGCCGATCCCGGGACCATCCACCGAGCGCCTGGGTTTGCTTGCGAAGCAACACGGCGTCGTCCTGGTCAGTTCGCTGTTCGAAAAGCGCGCGGCCGGTCTGTACCACAATACGGCTGTGGTCTTCGACGCCGATGGCAGTACCGCAGGCAAGTACCGCAAGATGCACATCCCGGACGACCCGGGCTTCAACGAAAAGTTCTACTTCACACCCGGCGATCTCGGCTTCAACCCGATCGACACCAGCGTTGGTCGTTTGGGCGTGTTGGTCTGTTGGGATCAGTGGTATCCGGAAGCCGCGCGCCTGATGGCGCTCGCCGGTGCCGAGTTGCTGCTGTATCCGACGGCGATCGGCTGGGACCCATCCGACGATGCTGCGGAGAAAACTCGTCAGCGCGATGCATGGATCCTCAGCCATCGCGGGCATGCGGTCGCCAATGGCTTGCCAGTGCTGAGCTGCAATCGCGTTGGTCACGAAGCATCACCGCTAGCTTCCGAAAAAGCGGTGGGCGCTTCGGGTATCGATTTCTGGGGCAACTCGCATGTGCTCGGGCCGCAAGGTGAATTCATCGCCGAAGCTGGCACGGAGCCAACGATCCTGATGGCCGAGGTCAACATGCAGCGCAGCGAACATGTGCGCCGGATCTGGCCGTTCCTGCGTGACCGGCGAATCGACGCCTATGGCGACATCACGAAGCGCTACCGTGACTGACGTCGTCGCGGTCGACGCCGCTGATTGGACCGAACAACCCCATATCGAGGTCGAGCGCGATGGCGTGCACTACACGTTACTGGGCACCGCGCACATTTCAAAAGCGAGCATCGACGCGGTGCGCTCGGCAATCGCCAGCGGCAGGTTCGATGCGATTGCGGTGGAACTGGACGAGCAACGCCACAAGGCGCTGACCGAACCTGACGCGCTGGCCCAACTCGACTTGGTCAAGGTGATCCGCGAGCGCAAGGTCGCGCCGTTCGCCGCCAACCTGGCCTTGGCTGCCTACCAGCGCCGTCTTGCCGAGCAACTCGACATCGAGCCTGGCGCAGAACTCAAGACCGCAGCCGTGGAGGCAGCGGCACGTGGCCTGCCGCTGCAATTGATTGATCGCGATGTCGGCGTCACCTTTCGGCGGATCCTGCAAAAGCTGAGCTGGTGGGACCGGATGAAACTCATCTCCGGCCTGGCAGGGGGGCTGTTTGCCGACGATGATGTCTCCAGCGAAGACATCGAGCGCCTCAAGGAAGGCGACATGCTGGAGGCAAGCTTCGGCGAGTTTGCGCGCGACACGCCGTCGCTGTACGCCACGTTGATCGACGAGCGCGATCAGTTCATGGCCGCGCGCCTGCGTGAGCGCACCGATGGCGCCAGCCACGTGCTGGCGGTGGTTGGCGCTGGCCATCTGAAAGGCATGGCACGATATCTGGCCGAAGAAACGCGGGCGCCCGGCGATATCGCCGAGGAGCTGGTGCACGTCACCAGCAAGCGCAAGATCCCGTGGATCACGCTTGTCTTGATGGTGTTGATCGCCGCAGGCATCGCGTGGGGTTATGCGCATGGTGGCAAAGACCTCGGGCGCGAACTGCTGCTGCAGTGGGTTGCATGGACAGGCGGCCTGGCTGGCTTGGGCGCCCTGCTGGCCCGCGGTCATCTCCTGAGCATTCTGGCTGCGGCGATTTCAGCGCCGTTGAAGCCGTTCCGTCCTGGCCTGCCGCCGGGCATGTTCAGCGCGTTGGTCGAAGTGCATTTGCGCAAGCCCAGCTATCCAGATTTCCTCGCCTTGCGTGACGACGCCCAGACGCTTGGCGGCTGGTACCGAAACCGCGTCTGTCGGGTGGTGCTGGTGTTCATCCTGACCAATATCGGCAGCGCGATTGGCGTGTGGATGGCGGGCGCGCGCATTCTTGGGAAGTTGCTGTAGTCGCTTAATCGCTACGATGGGTGCGGACACAAGTGCGGGCCGAATCACTCAGTTCGACCCACCAAGCATTCAATGGCATCAAGCGGCAGGCTGCGCCCGCAGTGCCTGACGTTGTTGCCTACTCAAACGTGCGCGCCTGACCAGGTTGCCGCTGCCACTGCGCAGGTCATCCAGCAACGCGTAGATTGTTGGCAGGAACAGCAAACTAACAACGGTCGAGAACGCCAGCCCACCCGCGATTGCCCGTGCCATCGGGTAATAGGGCGGCCCGTCACCCGCGATCTGGGTGTTGGACAGCGCAATCGGCACCATCGCCAGGATCGCAGTGCCCATCGTCATCATGATCGGGCGCAAGCGCTCTCGGCTGCCCTCGACCAATGCATCCGTCCGGCTCATGCCGCGCCGCCTGAGGTTGTTGATGTGCTCGACCATCACGATGCCGTTGTTCACCACCACGCCCATCAGCACCAGGATGCCGATGATGGCCATGATGTTGAATTCGGTGCCGGTCAGCCAGAAAAGCCAGTAGACGCCGAAGATCGAAAACAGGACGCAGCTCATGATCGCCAGCGGGAACAACAGAGATTCGAACACCGCTGCCATCACGATGAACATCAGGACAAGTGCAATCCCGATGTTGCCCAGCATCTGGCTTTGGGCATCCATGTTGAAGCCGAATCCGCCACCCTCGAATGTGTAGCTGTACCCGGGCGGAAACTGCACGTTCTTGAGCGTGTCCTCGATCTCCTTCTTCGCATCCGGCATGGTCGCCTCGCCGGCCAAGCCCGCCTCGATCTTGAGCATGGTCTGGCGGTTCATGCGCTGGATCGTGGTCGAAGATGGTTTCATGCTGACATCCACCATCGCCAGCAACGGCACCGAGCGACCATCGGCGGCGCGCACCGTGAACGACTCAAGTTCGGCGGTACCGAAATGTTCTGCGCCGGCGAAACGCACATTGACCGGAATTTCGACTTCACCTCGATGGAAGGCACGCAAGGTGGAGCCGCGCAGCGCCATGCCAACGAACTGCGCGACTTGCTGGGCACTGAAGCCGAACGAAGCCGCACGCTCTCGGTTGACTCGCACGGACAGTTCGCTGTTGCTGTCCCCCGTGTCCACGCGCACGTCGCGCAGGTTCTTGCTGCGCGACAGGATGGGGATGATGTCGGTCGCCAGTTCCTTCAGGGTTTCCGTGGAATCTCCGGTCAGGCTGAACTGGATTCCCTTTTCATCACCCCCGCCCATGCCACCCTGGCGACCAATGCCGATATTCGCGCGCGCCGACTTCGGCAATCCAGTGCGCAAGTCGTCCTGGATCTTCATGGAGGCTTCGGTGCTTTCGGCATCGACCGTGATCCGGGTCTGCGCCCAGCCTTGTTCGCTGTAGCGGCTATACACCTTCTCGACATGGAGACGCTTGCGGTTGGCATTGATGAAGTCTTCGACTTTGGCGACTTCCTTGCCCATCTCTTCCTTGGAATAGGAGCCTTGCCACTGATAGAAGATGGATATCTCGGCAGGATCCTGCTGGTCGCCAGAATCTCCCTTGGTCAACTTCATCGGAATGATGCTGAGCAGCGAGATCAGCAAGATGCCCGCCACGCTCCAACCACGATGCTCCAATGACCAGCGCAGGCCCTTCGCATAGCGATCCTGCAGCTTCGAAATGAAGGGTGACTTCACTGCCGGTGGCGTTTTCATGCGCGCGGAAAGCATCGGGATCAGGCTGACCGCGACCAGCCACGACGCCAACAACGACACCGAGATCGTGACTGCGAGCTGGGTCAGGTAGACGGTGATCATGTTCTTCTCGCCGAACATCATCGGCAGGAACACGATGCAGTGGCACAGGGTGCCTGCGCTAAGCGCGATGGCAACATGGCGGGTACCAATTACCGAGGCCAGGCGCGGCTGATTCGGGTACTTCTCGCGCTCCTGATAAATGCTTTCGACGACCACCACCGCGTTGTCCACCAGCATGCCGACCGCCAGCAGCAGGCCCATCATCGACATGATGTTGAGGGTGATCCCGAAGAAGTACATGAAGCCCAGTGTCATCACGAAACAGATCGGGATGGCGGTGCTGACCATCAGCGTCGATGGCCAGTGACGCAGGAAGAAATACAGCACCGCAATCGACAACAGCAGGCCAATGCCACCCGCTTCGGCCAAGGCCGTCAGCGAACTGACCACCTGTTCGCCCTGGTCGTCGGTGACTTCGATCTTGATCCCGCGCATCGCAGGATCCTGCTGCAATAAGGCGATTTCACGTTGCACGTTCCCGGACAGCTCCACCAGGTTGGCCGCCCGTTCCTTGAAGATGTCCACGCCTACCGCAGGCCTTCCATCCACTTGGCGCACGTAGTTCATGCGCTGCGGTTGCAGGATCACCTCGGCGATGTCGGACAGGCGCGTGCCATTGCTGGCGACGGGTAGGTCACGCAGCGCCTGCAAGTCAGTCAGCTCGCCTTTCGGCTGGATGCGCAATCGCCGTCCGGCATCGGTGATCTGGCCGGCCGAGATAGAGAAGTTCGACGCTTGCAAACGTGACACCAGCTCATTGAGGCTGACCCCATTGGCGGACAGCCGGTCAGGCTCGATCGCAATCAGTACCTCTTGGCTGGGCACGCCTTCGACCTCGACGCGGGCCACCCCGGGCAGGCGCTCAAGCCGTTGCTTCAAGCTGCGTTCGATCAGGTCACCCCGGGTGGTCAGGTCGGTCTGGCTAGTCAGGCGCAGGCTCATTGCCTCTTGGTCGCCGGTACTCCAACGCCGTACGAAATAACGCTGGAAATCATCCGGCAACTGGTCGCGGATGGCGTCAATGCGTTCGCGCGCCTCCGACGCAGCGATGGCGACGTCACGGCTCCAATCGCTGAACTGCACGAACACGCCGCCGCCATCGGCGCTGGCATTGGCATTCATCGATTTGATGCCCGGCATGGTCGCGATGGCTTCCTCCACCGGCCGCACCAGGTTGCGCTCCACTTCTTCGGGCGTGGACCCTTGGTAAGGCATTTGCACGAAGAAGAAGGGCGGCGAGGTTTCCGGCTGCGCTTCAAGCGGCAGCCGGAACGCGGCAATCAAGCCAATCACCAGCAACGACACGAAGATCATGATCGTCGTGACCGGACGGCGGATACTCAGTTCAGTGATATTCATTCGCGCATCAGGACCCGTGCGCCCCATTCAATGGGTCGTGCTCATGCGACAGGACTTGCGCCACCGCGTCTGAATCCTTGCTCGCACGGCGGCCGCGTTCGGTGTAGAACTCGTCCGGCTTGCGATCCAGCAGGTCATAGACCACCGGGATCACCACCAGCGTCAGCAAGGTCGAGACCAGCAGGCCGCCGATCACCGTGATGGCCATCGGCGAACGCACTTCAGAACCTTCGCCGAACGCCAGGGCCAGCGGCATGAAACCGAACAACGCAGTCATCGTGGTCATGACGATAGGCCTCAGGCGCGAACGTGCGCCTTCCACCAACGCAGTGCGTTTGGCAACGCCTTCTTCGCGCAATTGATTCACCTTGTCGATCAGGATGATCGCGTTCTTTACCACCAATCCGACCAACAGGATGAGCCCGATGAACACCACCACCGACGCTGGCGAACCCGTCACCAACAAGGCGGCGACCGCCCCGACCAAGGCCAGCGGGATGGTGAACAGGATCACGAACGGATGCAGCAGCGATTCGAACTGCGACGCCATCACCAGATAAACCAGGAAGATTGCCAGGCCGAACGCAAACAGCAACGAGCGAATCGATTCGTCGAGTTCCTGGCCCTGGCCGCCGATATGCATGTCGGTATCGGTTCCGATCGGATTCTTCGCCACCATTGACTCGACCTCGCGGATCGCGCTGCCGAGGTCGATATCACGCAGGTTGGCTGAAACGATGGCCACGCGTCGCTGGTCAGCGCGGTGGATCTCGCTGGGGCCTGTGGTGGAGATCACCTCGGCAACCGCGGCCAATTCCACAGGTGCGCCACGACCGGGGTTGACGATCAAACGCCGGATGTCATCGAGTGATGCGCGGTCGGATTCCTGCGCCCGCACCAGCACGTCGATCTTGCGGTCGCGAAAGCTGTACCGGGTCGCCACGTTGCCGCGCACCTTGCTTACCACCACGTCGGCGATTTGCCGGGTGGTCAACCCAAGTGCCGCCGCGCGTTCCTGATCGAACACGATCTGGATCTCGGGGAAGCCCTGCTCCACCGTCGATTTCACGTCAGCGTAGTGCGCATTGGCACGCAGCATCTTGGCCAAGCGGCCACCCGCGTCGCGGAGCGCCTCCAGGTCATTGCCTTCCACTTCAATTTCCAGTGGCGGCGACAGGCTGAACAACTCCGGGCGGGCGAAGTCCACCTGCGCCGCCGGATACGCCTGCATGGTCTTGCGCAGTGCTTCAGTGAGCTGGCTTTCCGCATCGTTGTTCGCCATCACCACCGACAGTTTGCCGATGTTTTCACCGCTTTCGGTCGGGCTGGCATCCAGTCGGGTGCCGGTACCGGACACGCCATACAGCACGCGCACACCTGCGTCCTTCGCATGCGCGGCCTGCACTGCACGCATCACTGAATCGGTTTGTGCAAGTGGAGTACCTGGCGGCAGCTTGGCAGTCAATTCGAAACGATCCTGCGCAAACTGCGGGATCAGATCGGTTCCAAGAAGTGGCACTGCCAGCATCGTCAAAGCAAAGGCGATCGCGGCAACCGCCAGGACCGGCACAGGTCGCGCCAATGCGCGTGGCAAGACCCGCATGTACCCCCGTTCGGCACGATGATACGGGGACATCGCCAGGTCACTGGCCTTGCGCATGACCGGACCGACGACGACTGCGATCGCGCGCCAGATGCGCACGATAGCCCACGCAATCGCAAAGAAGATGCCTCGGAAGAATCCACCGATACCACGGCCGCCCAGGGCGACAGGCTTTTGCCAGCGGCGCTCGGGTGCCCAGCGCGGGTGCGCCGGTTCCTCGGGAAAGCCGAGCGGCGGGCGGCCCTTCAACGCGCTCAGCATCGGGATCAACGTCATCGCCACCATCAGCGACACCGCGATTGCAATCGCCACGGTCAATGCCTGGTCGCGGAACAACTGGCCCGCAATGCCCTGCACGAATACCAATGGCAAGAACACTGCAATCGTGGTCAAGGTCGAGGCCACCACGGCCATGCTGACCTCACGGGTACCGGCAATGGCCGCCTCGAGGACACCAAGCCCTCGTTCGCGCGCCTTGGCAATTGATTCAAGCACCACGATCGAGTCGTCGACAACCAGGCCTGTAGCCAATGCCAGGCCACCCAGCGACATCACGTTGAGGCTCAACCCCAACCGGTCCATGAAGAAGAAGGTGGCGATGATCGAAACCGGTAGCGACAGGCCGATCACGAACGTGCTCCAACCATCGCGCAGGAACAGGAAGATGATCAGGATCGACAACAGGCCGCCGATCACCGCATCCATCTTGACGTCGCTGATCGCGTTGCGAATGAAGACCGATTGGTCCTCGATCGTCGTCAACTCGATGTCGCCTGGCAGCTTGTCGCGAATGTCCTTGAGCTTGGCTTCCAACACATCCGCGGTCGAGACCGTATTGGCATCGCCCTCCTTGTAGATCGCCATCTCGACTGCTTCGCGGCCGTCAAGGCGAATAATCGCCTCGCGTTCCTTGTAGCCCTGGCGTACTTCAGCGACATCCTTCAAGCGCAAGGCCATGCCTCCACCTGCCGCGCTACTGACACTCCCTGCGCTCTGCTGCGACAGCGCTGCCATCACGCTGGCGTCGCCGCTCGCCGCAGCCACTCGCATGGCCTGGTCGGAACCACTGTTGCTGGCTGCAGCCGCGCGCGTGGTCAGCAACATGTTGGCGATTTCATCGACGGTTGCGAACTGATTGACGGTGCGCACCAGATAACGCTGCGAACCTTCCTCCAAGCGTCCGCCGGATACGTTGATGTTCTCCTGCTGCAGGCGCTGCACCACGGTGTCCAAGGTCAGGCCAAGCTGCGCGAGTTTCTGCTGGTCGATATCGACCTGGATCTCGTCTTCAAGACCACCGCCCACCTTCACCGCGGCCACGCCATCTACAGTTTCAAGCTTGCGCTTGAGGTCGTCGTCAGCGAACCGGCGCAGTTCCATCAACTGGCGGATCGCCTCCGCATCGGTGCCGGCTTTCTTTGGTGACAGCGCCAGTCGCATGATCGGTTGGGTCGACGGATTGAAGCGCAGCAGTACCGGCGGCTTCGCCTCCAGCGGAAATTGCAGCGCTTCCATTTTGTCGCGCACGTCCAGGCTGGCCTGGTCCATGTCCGTGCCCCAGGCGAACTCCAGCACCACGTCGGACTGCCCGGTACGCGAGACCGATTTCAGCTTGCGCAGGCCCTTGACCACGCCGAGTGCTTCTTCCGCAGGCTGGCTTATCAGGGTTTCGACTTCCGCTGGCGCCGCACCTGTGTAATCGGTGCGCACGGTCAGCGTCGGGTAACTCAGGTCCGGTAACAAGTTCACCTTGAGGCTGCCCAGCGCGATCATGCCGAACAGCACCAGCGTCAACGTCATCATCGCGATGGTGACGCGCCTGCGGGTGGAAAATTCGACCAGGTTGAAACCCACCGGCGCGTTCAGCGGATCGTATGCACCGGCTGGCTCCTTGCTACCGGACGAACTCATTTGGCAGCCTTCGCCGGCGCTGCGTCGGACGCAGGGTTTGCAGCGGCGATGACCTGCACCGCGCTGCCCTCGCGCAAGGCGGACTTGCCCGCCACCACGACCGGCTCGCCTTCATTCAGGCCGCCAACAACTTCCACCCATTGGCCGTCGATGCTGCCCACCTTCAAGGGAATCCGGCTCGCCTTGTTCGCGCGCACCGTGTAGACCGCCGGTTCGCTGCCGTCTTCCAGCAGCGCATTGCGCGGGATCACCAACGCATTCGCGCGCTGGTCGTAGTTGATGCGGATGCGCGCGAACATGCCCGGCTGCAGCAAGCCGCCGCCTTCGAATGCGCACACGACGCGGAATGTGCCGCTGCCCGAGTCCACCACGGGCGAGACCCGGTCGATGCGCCCTCCGAATGTCTTGCCAGGCAATGCATCCACGGATAGTTGCACGGCCTGCCCGGCCTTGAGGGTTTCAATCTCGCGTTCCGGCGCATTGAGCGTCGCTTCCAACCGCGAAACATCGACGATGCGCATGATCGGCGTGTTGATCTGCACCAGGTTGCCCGGCTTGATCGAGCGCTCCGCGATCACCCCGGAAATCGGCGCCACCACGCGGGTATAGGACAATTCCAGCCGCGCCAAACGGTTGCTTGCGCGCGCGTTTTCCAGGTCGTAGCGCAACGTGTCCAGATCATTCGCGCTGACCATTTTCTGGCTTGCGAGCTGCTGCGCGCGCGCGAAATTTGCTTGCAGCTTGCGCACCTGCGAATCACTTTGCGCGACCTGCAAGCTGGCGCGGTCGGAATCGATCCTGACCAACACCTGGCCTGCGCGCACTTGTTGGCCGACCTCGGCAAACACCTGCAAGGCGAGCCCGGACGTCTTGGCCACCACTTGCGCTTCGCCACGGGCTTCCAGCGCGGCCGTGCCCATGTAACTTGCGGCAATCGAGCGGCGGCTGGCCTTGGCCACTTCGACCGGCACAGCTTCCGGACCCTTGTTGGCCGCGTCTTTGCCGTCCTTGTCCTTGCCATCGCCTCCGCCTTTGCATGCGCAGAGTGCAAGTACCAACGCAAGCATGGCGACGCGGATCATGGATGGAGAGCGGCCGAAACGGGTTACAAGGGCCGGGGTCGAATCGCGCATGGAAAAGAGCCTGATTGGTGTTGTAGTCAAGTATCTCACCTCGACAACGTCGACATCCATGCGCCGAAGGTCATGGTTGTGCGAGAAAAGTGAGGTGCGAAGGCGGGGAGCTGCGCGCGCATGGCGAACAGGCAACTGCGAGCGCCGGCGACATATCGCTATACTTGCCGGATTGCATGTCGCGCAGGCGGCACACTATTGAACCATGTACTCCGGACCCACGACACCATGATGCGAATCTCTTTGATCGCCGCTTCACTTGCCTTGGTCATTGCCGCGTCTGCTGCCATCGCGCAGGACGCCCAGCCTCCCGCCGCAGACGTTGCCGCCGCGCCAGTCGTGCAAGCAACAACTGCACCTGCAGCCCCGGCAGCACTGGTGGGCGACGCCTCTCGCGGAAAGAGCCTGACTTACACCTGTCGCGGTTGCCATGGCCTGATCGGGTACAAAAATGCATACCCGAGCTACCACGTGCCGAAGATTGGTGGCCAATCGCAGGTGTACCTCAACAATGCCCTGCATGAGTATCGTCAGGGCAAGCGCAAGCATCCGACCATGCAAGCCCAGGCGGAAAGCTTTTCGGAACAGGATATCGCCGATATCACCACCTACCTGTCCAGCATCAAGTGAGCCGCACCATGACGACCAAGACCAAGACCCAGGTGATCCTGCTTGCTATCGCCTGCTCGCTGGCGTTGTCTGCGTGCGGCGGCAAGGAAGAAGCCGCTGAAGGCCATGCTGCCGAACCCGCACATGCTTCCTCCTCCGCCGGTCTTCCCACCGGCGACATCGCGGCAGGCAAGGCACTGGCATCCACCAAGGGTGCATCAGGCCAAGCCTGCGTGGATTGCCACGGTGCGGAAGGCAATGCCCCGATCGATGCCAGCTATCCGAAGCTTGGCGGCCAGTACCATGACTACCTCGCGCATTCGCTGCAGGCATATCGCTCGGGTAACCGGAGTGGCAGCCCCACCACCACGCTGATGGCCAGCCAAGCGAAGGAGTTGACCGATCAGCAGATCGCCGACTTGTCCGCTTATTTCAATAGCGTACCAAGTCAACTACGCGATCTGCACAACGCAAACTGATCCCCGCTGGCGATGCGAAGAACAAGGGGCCGGCAGGCCTCTTTTTCGTTGGCATGCGAGGTCGTCAGCCGACCCGGGCCGGCATCTACCTGACGCGCACTACGGCTTCACGCTGCCGTTGTCTTCCTGCAACCCGGGCTTGAACGGGATGTCCGGCGGCGGTCGCGCGCGCGCCGGCTGCTCGTTGACGTCGGGATCCACTGGCATGCAACCGCCGCCCAGCTGCAATAGCGAAATCACGCATTGCAGGCTCTTGCCGGTGCCGGGAATCGGGATCGACACTTGCTTGATGCCCTTGCGAACCCATTCCTCGAGCAACGTGCCCCCCGGAATCCAGTAACGGTCGAACCGCGTGCTGCGGTATTCGAGCCCGGGACGCTTCAACCAGGTGCCCGCGCGATCAACATTGATCCCACTTTGCTTGGTCCATTCATCCGACAGGCGCGGACTGCCATCGGCATTGAACAATCCGGGCTTGCCATCGCCCTTGCGACCGTTGCCCTTGCCGCTTCCATTACCGGCGCCCGCAACGTTGCGGGTGGAGGCGCCCCAATCATCGGTTTTCGCTGTGCCTGGCCAGCCGCCGGGGGCGGGCTTGTTCCCGGAACCAGCTCCTGTCCCCGTTGACGCCACGCCACGGCCACCTTGCACCGCAGGCTGTGCACCCTGTCCGTTGCCGGCGGGCGTTGATCCCGCGGCAGGCGCACTGCCACGCGTACCACCGGCACCCGCAGCCGGACTGGGCTGTTGGGCCACGCCGTTGCCGGATGCCACGGAAGGCGTTGGCACACCTCCCGGCGGCATCTGGATATCCCTGACCTCCCCACGCAGCTGCGGCACTTCCACGCTGCGTGTGGGTTGAGTCGGCAAGACACGTGCCGGCAGGGTCGCCAGGCGCTGCGGTTCCGGCACCTCGATTGCCTGCACTTGCTGTTGCAGTTTTGGCATGCGCAGTTCGACCTGCACTTCGCGCGGCTTGATCATCCGCACCGGCTGGGGTTGCAGGCTGACAATGGCTTCCACCTGTTGCTTGGGCTGGGCTTCGCGCAATTGGACCTGCGGCAACTGCACTTCACGCAGTTTCGGCGGCGGCAACTGGAAAGACTGCAGCTCAGGGGTTCGAACTTCACTGACCTGCAAAGGCTGCGCCGCTTCCACCGCGACGGGCATCGGCAACTCTGGTGCTTGCCGGGGCGCCTCACTGCTCGAGCTCGCCTGCGATTGCTGCGCCACTGGAACCGGTGAGATGGAAGCATCTGGCCTGCCGGCCGCAGGCGTGGGCGTCGACGCCCGGGTCGTGGATGCCGCGGCCGCGGCTGCGGATTCCGCGCCGGCATTGGCCAACGCGCCGCCACCTTCGGCCGCATTGCCGCGGCCAATGAACTCGACTTGCACGGCCTGCTCATCGTCCGTCTGTGGTGGCGGCACCATGAGACGCAGGTACATCAGCCACAGCAGCAGGATAATCAGGATCATGTGCAGCAGGATGTCCACAGCACCCACGGCAATGCGCATCTTCCGCTCGTCGCGCAGATCCGGTTCCCACTGCTGCTGCAGCAACCTGCTGATTGACTGCCAGCGGCCCATGGGCGGAGGCGTGCGGGGGATCGGACGCAAGGGACGTTGCACGAACGCAGCGACCAGTGATGGCGCCAAGCTGCCTTGAGAATGGCCATCCACTCGCGGCATCGCATCCAGCCAGTCCTGCCAACCCGTGGGCAGCATGCCCGGCGTTTCCGGACGGAGCGTCAGTCGCGTGCGTCGTTGGTTGATCGCAGCGATGACGTCGGCGGAAGTCGTCACCCGTAGAGGATCCGGTCAGCCCACGGCACGTGGAATGTACGGCGCATCACCCGTTTCGTGATCGGTGGCATCGCGCACGGCCGTGATCCCGGGGACTTTCTCCATCAGGGTTTTCTCGATGCCCTGTTTCAAGGTGACATCGGCCATGCCGCACCCGTGGCAACCGCCGCCGAAGCGCAACAACACCACGCCGTCGGCGGTGATTTCCTGCAAGCTGACGTGGCCGCGATGCTGCGCCAATTGCGGGTTGATCTCTTGCTCGATGGTCCAGCGCACGCGTTCAACCATCGATGAGGATTCGTCGGGTGCCTGGCCCTTGATCTTTGGTGCGCGGATCTGCAATTGCCCGCCTGTCGCCTTGGCTTCGTAGTCGATCTCGGCGCCATCCAGGAACGGTACGCTCGGCGCATCCAGCCACAGGGTGAATCCCGCGCAATCGATGGCCCATTCGTCACCCTTCAGGTCGCCAGGTTCAGCGAACTCCAGCCGCACATCCGCACGCGGGGTGCCAGGATCGTTTGCAGCAAGGCGAACACCCAAGCCTGGCAAGGCCTCACGCTCGATCAGCTTGCGGAAATGGTCTTGCGCGGAGTCTGATATCTGGATCATGGCGCTATTCTAGTCCAGCCATGCCTTCACCCGGCAGCACGCCTGGACGTGATACCCAACGTGGTGATGGTTCCGGTTCAGCGCCACAACGCAGGAGATCACCATGTCCGACCTGGTTCCACTCGCCCACGCACGCTGCGCGCCACGCCGCGGCAGCGAACACCGCCTGACCGAAGCCAGCATCCGCGAAATGCTGCAGCAGTTATCGGGTTGGGAACTCGCCGAGAACGGTCATGCCCTGACCCGCACGTTCGCCTTCAAGGATTACTACCGGACGATGTCGTTCGTGAACGCACTGGCCCACATCGCCAATGCAGAAGACCACCATCCCGACCTGTCCGTCCATTACGACCGCTGCGTGGTGCGTTTTTCCACCCATGACGTGGGCGGCTTGAGCGAAAACGACTTCATCTGCGCAGCGAAAGCCGACGCCCTCGTCGTCTGAATCAGTCGGGCTGGAGGCGATGCGCGTTGCGCACTGCTTCGAACTTCGTCGAGTCAAAAGTCGGCTTGCGCCTGAGGATTGCCAACGAATCGCAACTTCCCAGCCAGTCTGCGAATGCAAGCACCGGGTGATACGTAGGGCGTGTCCAGAAATCATGGAATAGCAGGATCGTATGTGCTTGGCAGGACGCCAGCGCGGCCATGGCGCACGCAACGCGAAAGCGCCCATCGATCAGCACCAGATCAGCCCCGGCGGTGGCAGGGTCCGACCAGACTGCTTCGTGGTAAGCAGGCCATGTCGCCTGCGACTCATCCCCGAGTGGCGCGCCATGGTCGCCGGTTGTGCCGATGTCGGCATGCTGCAGTTGCAGGCGCCCATCCTGCTCAGCCGCTACCACGTCTGGCTGCGCGCGTAGCGTCGCCAGCCACGCCGGATCACTTTCCACCGACCAGATGCGTCGAAGTGACGGACTGCGCACCGCCAGCAAGGTGCTCCCGCCACTGCCGAACTCGACCAGACTGGCTGCCTTCGAAAAGCATTCGCGCAAGACGCCGATCTCGGCGTCGGTCATTTCAGGCCTCAGGAGCGAGCCAGGTTCAGCCATGCAGGCGGTCGAGCACATCCATCAAATCCGGTGCCAGCGGTGCATTGAGCTGGTAAGGCGCCTTGCCGGCATCCAAAGTGAATTCCAGCGTCGAGGCATGCAGGAACAGCCGCCTCAAACCTACTTGGTCGCGCAGCCGTTTGTTGGCGGCCTCGTCACCGTATTTGTCATCACCTGCGACCGGGTGGCCAATGTGCTGGGCATGTACGCGGATCTGGTGGGTGCGACCGGTTTCGATACGCACCTCGCAATAACTTTGCCCGTTGCAGCGTTCCAGTACCTTGAAATGGCTCATCGACGGCTTGCCATTGGCGTGAACCTGGACGTGGCGTTCGCCGCCTTGGCGCAGGCCCACATGCAAGGGCGCATCGACCGACATCAAGCCGTCCGGCATGCGTCCGCTCAACAACGCCAGATAGCGCTTGCGGATGCCCGCGCCATGGTCTTCACGCAACAGTGCCTGCAATTCGATCAGGGCAGAACGCTTTTTGGCAATGACCAACAAACCGGAGGTGTCTCGGTCCAGCCGGTGCACCAGCTCCAAGGATTCCTTGGGGCGTAGTGCACGCAACGCTTCAATCGCACCCCAGGAAATGCCGCTGCCACCATGGCTGGCCAGTCCCGACGGCTTGTTCAGCGCCAACAACCGGGCATCTTCGAAAACGATTGCGTTGGTCAATGCATCAAGCAGGCCTTGCGGTGGAATTCTGTCGCCATCTTCGGCGATTTCGATGCGAACAGGCGGGATCCTAATCTGATCTCCCTCTTCCAGACGCCGGTCGGCCTTGACCCGCCCGCCATTGATGCGGACTTGCCCGCTGCGCACCAACTTGTAGATCAGCGACCTGGGCGCGCCCTTGAGGTAGTTCAGCAGGAAGTTATCGAGGCGCTGCCCTTCGCGGTCTTCTGAGACCTTGTAATTGCGGGCGCTGCCGGCGGCTCGATCGTCGTTTTCTGAATGGGTCATAGTAATTATGATCTGATACACTCGCCGAGCGAGATAAGGGTTTGATTCCGCAGGAAGTTGCCCCGGCCAAAAGCCGGTCTTCCTTCGTCCCGAAACAGTCCGTTGCCACCGCCCCCGGGGCGGCCATGTTAACGACTGTACGGCAAGCCCGGCCATCGCCGGTCGCTTTAGCGCCCGTGTTGACGCTGAACAATGTCCCGTGCGACCGGCCCAAGGCCGCTGTCGCCGGCCCTGCAATACGGAAGGAACATAAGCGCTCCCGCGGCTGGCCGTGGTGTCGTAGCGCTGGAAGACTAGAAGCGACACGGTGGCGCA
>JBDSGA010000147.1:0-3274 GCA_039919235.1 Thermomonas sp.
CGCTCCATGAAGCGCTCGCCATCGCTGTTGCGCAGGATGCCGCCTTCGCCACGCACGCCCTCTGTGATCAGGCAACCGGCGCCGTAGATGCCGGTCGGATGGAACTGCACGAATTCCATGTCTTGCAAGCCCAGCCCGGCACGCAGCGCCATGCCGCCGCCATCGCCAGTGCAGGTATGCGCCGAGGTGGCACTGAAATACGCGCGGCCATAGCCACCCGTGGCCAGCACAACGCCTTGCGCCTTGAACAAATGCAGCGTCCCTTCGGCCATGTCCAATGCAAGCACGCCGCGGCAGGCGCCATCGGCATCCATGATCAGATCCAGCGCGAAGTATGCGATGAAGAATTGCGCGTCATGCGCCAGCGCTTGCTGATACAGCGTATGCAGGATCGCGTGGCCGGTGCGGTCAGCCGCGGCGCAGGTGCGCTGGGCGATGCCCTTGCCGTAATGCGTGGTCATGCCACCGAACGGGCGCTGGTAGATCGTGCCCTCTTCGGTACGGCTGAATGGCACACCGTAGTGCTCAAGTTCGATGATCGCCGCCATCGCTTCCTTGCACATGTACTCGATCGCGTCCTGGTCACCCAACCAGTCCGAGCCCTTGATGGTGTCGTAGTAATGGAAGCGCCAGTCGTCCTCACCCATGTTGCCGAGCGCGGCGGAAATGCCGCCTTGCGCCGCCACCGTGTGCGAACGGGTCGGGAATACCTTGCTGATGCAGGCGGTTTGCAGGCCCTTCTGGGCCAGCCCGAAAGTGGCACGCAGGCCAGCGCCGCCGGCGCCAACCACGATCATGTCGAACGTGTGTTCCTGGATCTGGTATGCGGGCACGAATCAGGCTCCCAGCGTGATGCGAATGACGGCGAGCACGCTGGCGATAGCCGCGAGTGCACAGAAGAAGATGTTGGCCAGGTGCGCCACGGCCGCAATCGCCGGCGTGTGCACGTAGTCCTCGATGACGACCTGCAGGCCCAACTTGGCGTGCCAGAACATCGTAATCAGGAACGCGACCAGGATCGTTGCATTGACAGGATCAGCGACGATCGCGCGGGCGAGCTCGTAATTGGCGCCGCCTAGCGAAAGCACCAGGCCGATCAGGTAAGCGCCCAGCAACACAAGCGCAATCGCGGTGATTCGCTGCCAAAGGAAGTGTTCGGTGCCGGATTTTGCGGAACCAAGACCCACCGCCTGCTTAAGCGGGGTACGAAAATTCTGGTGACGCTTCCAGTGATCGCTCATGGTTGCCCCCACTGCATCAGCACGATGATCCAGACCACGGCGACCAATACCACGCTGCCGATAAGCGAAATCCAGCTGCTGCGTATGAAGTCCGGGATCTCGAAGCCATGTCCCGCATCCTGCACCAGGTGGCGGATGCCGTTGATCAAGTGGTACGCCAGCGCCCAGCTGAAGCCGAACAATACGAGTTTGCCAAAGAGCGACCCAGCGCCCGTCGCAAATGTCTGCCAGCGTTCCGGACCGGATGCCAGCGCAACCAGCCCATACACCAGTGCCAAGCTGCCGAACGCAAGGATGACGCCAGTGATGCGGTGCAGGATGGACGACACCATCTGTACCTGCGGGCTGTAGACCTGCAGGTGCGGCGACAACGGGCGTTCGCGAACGCGCGGGGTTGAAACAGGAGACTCGGGAGCAGCCATGGACGGGTGGATCTCCGGGCTGGGCGGCTCGCGCCGCGTGGCTGGATCAGAAATCAATGCAACGACCATTCTTTTCCCAATCCCCGTAACGGGTTGGATCGGGGCCTTCGCGGCCACCGACTTCCGCGGCAGGAATAGCGTCCGGAACCGACGGCGCCGGGGCTTCCGTATTAGGAAGCGGCGACTGCCCGGGTTCGGCACTGGGATCTGACTGGCCTATCATCGATGTATTCACAACCCCCCGAGTTTAAGTCCCACGCCCATGTCCGACAACCTTCAGGATGCTGCGACCGACGCGTTTGCCCTTTCCGGGTGGCACGTTTTGGTAATCTCCGGGCGCGATGCGCTGGCATTTGCGCAATCGCAATTCATGAATGACGTGGCCGCACTGGCCGATGGACAGTGGCAATGGAACGGTTGGTTGACGCCCAAAGGGCGCGTGATTGCATTGTTCGCGCTTCTTCGTATCAATGCTGATACGTTGTTGTTGGTGCTTCCGGATGCAGATCCCGCAAAACTTTCGGCGCAATTGCAGAACTATGTGTTTCGCAGCAAAGTCAGCCTGAGCGTACCGAATGACCTGCACGCCAGCGGTTGTTTCTCGATGCCATCGCATGCAGCTGGTGCTCGCTTCCACCACATCGGCGCGGCGATCGAGCTCGACCTCAGTGGCGATGGTGGCCTACGCACCCTGCTCCTTGATGCGACAACCGCGCCAGTCAACACCACGTCCGAATCCGCGTGGTGCGCCCAAGACCTGATGCACGGCCTGCCACGGCTCGACGCCACCCAAGCCGAGCATTGGACCCCGCAACAGCTGTCGCTCGATCGCCTGCGCGCCTTCAGTGTCAAGAAAGGCTGCTATCCAGGCCAGGAAATTGTCGCGCGCACCCATTACCTGGGCCAGGTCAAGCGTGGCCTCGCCTTGTACCAAGCGGCATCGACCATCGCCGTCGGGTCAGATATCGAACAGGACGGACGCGGCATCGGCAGCATTGTTTGTGTGGAAGACGCGCTGGCCTTGGGCGTGGCCCACCTGGACGCCGCCACCCAGCCAGCCGCAGCAGGCGGCATTGCGCTGGCACCGCAGGTGCTGCTGGGCGGTCTCGCGCGCTGATGAAGACACCACGCCAACAGGGCGAAGCTATCCTCACGCCGTGAATGCCCGAATCCGCGATCCCGCCCTACTGCCCGGCGCTGCCACGCGTCTGGTCCAGCGACGCACGCCCGGCGGCATCCAATCGGCCGAAGACATCGTCGCCTGCGAAGTACCCATTGCGTTGCACGTCAACACCGCGCCATTCGCGGTGCTGATGGCCACGCCTTGCGACCTCGAGGACCTGACGCTTGGATTTACGCTGAGCGAACAGATCATCGGCGAGGCGAGCGAGTTGCGCATCGATGGCATCGAAGAATCGCTCGACGGCATTGCCATCCATGTATCAATTCCACAAGTACGCGCGGATGCGCTGGCCCTGCGCAGTCGCAACCTGCCCGGTTACGGCGGTTGCGGCGTCTGCGGCAGCGCATCGATTGAAGACGTGCTGCGCGTGCCAGCGCAGGTCCCGAGCAAACTCTGCATCGACGAAGCGGCGCTGCATTGCGCATTGG
>JBDSGA010000148.1:0-2913 GCA_039919235.1 Thermomonas sp.
GATGCGCCTGATGAACGAAGGTGATGCTTCCGAATGAGCTGGCTTAAAAAACTGATGCCCGCACGCATCCGCACCGAAACCGGGGCGGATCGCAAGCGCAGCGTGCCCGAAGGTCTCTGGGAGAAATGCGATCGCTGCGGCGCCGTGCTCTATCGGCCCGAGCTCGAAGCGAACCTCGAGGTCTGTCCAAAATGCAATTTCCATATGCCGATACGCGCGCGCGCGCGCTTGGCGGCTTTGCTTGACGACGGCCTCGGCCACGAGATTGGCGCTGACCTTGGCCCGGTTGATGTACTCAAATTCAAGGATCAGAAGAAGTATTCCGACCGCATAAAAGCCGCGCAGAAGAACGCGGGCGAACGCGATGCGCTGATCGCGATGGAAGGCAAGCTCAAGGGCCATGATCTGGTTGCATCGGCCTTCGATTTCGCCTTCATGGGCGGCTCGATGGGTTCGGTGGTCGGCGAGCGTTTTACCCTCGCGGCAGAACGTGCGCTGGCCTTGCGCTGTCCGTTCGTGAATTTCTCCGCCAGCGGGGGCGCGCGCATGCAGGAGAGTCTGTTTTCGCTCATGCAGATGGCCAAGACGTCGGCCGCGCTCGGTCGCATGCGTGCGGCCGGGCTGCCTTATATTTCTGTACTTACCAATCCCACCACCGGCGGCGTGTCGGCGAGTTTCGCGATGCTGGGCGACCTCAACCTCGCCGAGCCCGAAGCACTCATCGGATTCGCCGGCCAGCGGGTCATCGAACAGACCGTGCGCGAGAAGCTCCCGGAAGGCTTCCAGCGCAGCGAATTCCTGCTCGAACATGGCACGGTGGACCAGATCGTCGACCGTCGCGAAATGCGTGACCGGCTCGCGCACTTGCTGGCGATGTTGATGAATCGTCCCGCGCCACTCGACGACGCGGAGGCTGCATGAGCAGGCGTTATTTCGGAACCGATGGCATTCGTGGCCGGGTTGGCGAAGGCCCCATTTCCGCTGACTTCGTGTTGCGCCTGGGCAACGCTTACGGCCATGCGCTGACCGCAGCGGCGCGAGATCGTGACCGCATCTGGCGCAAACCCATCGTCCTGATCGGCAAGGACACCCGGATCTCAAACTACATGTTCGAAGCTGCACTGGAAGCCGGGCTGGTGGCTGCGGGTGTTGACGTGCAGTTGATGGGGCCGATGCCAACCCCAGCGGTGGCGCACCTGACGCATTCAATGCGTGCCGATGGCGGTATCGTGATTTCGGCTTCGCATAATCCGCACTACGACAACGGCATCAAGTTTTTTTCCGCGCATGGCGAAAAGCTGGACGACGCAACGGAACTGGCCATCGAAGCTGCACTTGACCAGCCGTTCAGCACGGTGGCTTCGGAATTGTTGGGCAAGGCGGTACGCACGCGCCATGCGATTGGTCGCTATGTCGAGGCCTGCAAGAATTCGGTGCCGAAGGGCTTCAACCTGGATGGCATGAAGATCGTGGTGGATTGCGCCAATGGTGCGACCTATCGCCTCGGACCGTTGGTGTTGCGCGAACTCGGTGCGCGTGTCGACGCGATCGGGATTGAACCGAACGGCTTGAATATCAACGAAGACGTTGGTTCGACGCATCCCCGATTCCTTGCAGAACGCGTGCGCGAGACCGGCGCCGATCTCGGTATCGCGTTTGATGGTGATGGTGACCGCGTGTTGTTCGTGGATGCAACTGGCACTATCCACGACGGCGACGACTTGTTGTACGTGCTGGCCTGTGACTGGCAGGACAGCGGACGGTTGCAGGGGCCCGTGGTTGGCACGTTGATGACCAACTATGGCTTCGAACGTGCCCTGCGCGCGCGCGGCATCGGTTTCCTGCGCTCGAAAGTGGGCGACCGTTATGTGCACCAGCAATTGCTGGCGCATGACGCGACGTTAGGCGGCGAAGCATCGGGGCACTTGTTGTGCCTGGATCGCACCAGCACGGGCGACGGCATTGTCAGCGCGCTGCAGGTGCTGGAAGTCCTGCAGCGTCGGGGGTTTAGTCTGGCCAAGGCACTGGAAGGGCTGCACAAGGTGCCGCAGAAAACCGTGAACGTACGTTATGCCGGTAGCAGCAAGCCCGCCGAAGCCGCCAGCGTGCAGAAGGCACTTTTGCAGGCACAGGCCTGCGTGGAGGGCAGGGGACGTGCGTTCCTGCGGCCGTCGGGCACCGAGCCAGTGGTGCGGGTGACGGTGGAAGCCGACGATGCCGCGCTGGTCGATGCCACGCTCGAACAGTTGGCCGCAGCGGTGCGCGATGCCGCGGCCGTCGCCACGACTTGATCCAGATCACACACTTCGACTCGTGCTGGAGAGGCACTCCACGCGACCCATGCAGGCCAGACGCCATGAGCAGCCAGATTTTGCCCTCTCAAATACCGACCCTCGACATTCGCCGTTTTACCCAGCCGTCTAGCCCGGCAGACCGTCAGGCCTTTGTTGAAGAGTTGGGCGCCGCTTACCGCGAGTGGGGCTTTGCCGGCATCCGCAACCACGGCATTCCGCAGTCGCAGATCGACGAGGCCTACCAGACATTCCAGGCGTTCTTCGCGCTTCCGGAAGATGCCAAGCGCCAGTACCACGTGGCGGGCGGCGGCGGTGCTCGCGGCTATACACCATTCGGCGTGGAGACCGCGAAGGGCGCGACGTATTCAGACCTCAAGGAGTTCTGGCATATCGGCCGCGAGATCCCGCGTGACTCCAGATACGTCGATGACATGGCGCCAAATCTATGGCCAGCCGAAGTGCCCGAGTTCCAACGTGTGGGCTATGGCCTTTACGAATCACTGGATGCGTTGGGTTCGCAAGTGTTGTCGGCGCTGGCCCTGCACATTGGATTGGCGGAGGACTATTTCGCCGACAAGACCGATTTCGGCAATTCGATCCTGCGCCCGATCCACTATCC
>JBDSGA010000149.1:0-3817 GCA_039919235.1 Thermomonas sp.
AGCCGCAACAGCTATGCCTACGCGCGCAGGCTGGTGGCGCTGGTCGGCGTGGATGACCTGGTCGTGGTGGAAACCGACGACGCGATCCTGGTGGCGCGCAAGGACAAGGTGCAGCAGGTCAAGGACGTGGTCGCGCAACTGAAGGCGGAACACCGCAGCCAGGTCGCCCTGCATCGCGAAGTACACCGCCCTTGGGGCAGTTACGACTCGATCGACATCGGTGACGGTTTCCAGGTCAAGCGGATCAAGGTCAAGCCGGGTGCGCGGCTCTCATTGCAGTCGCACACGCAGCGCGCCGAGCACTGGATCGTGGTGCGCGGTCATGCGCGCGTGACTCGCGACAACGACGTGTTCGAGCTGCATGCCAACCAGTCGACCTACATTCCGATTGGCGCCAAACATCGGCTGGAGAATCCCGGTGGCGAGATGCTGGAACTGATCGAAGTGCAGTCAGGCGACTATCTCGGCGAGGACGATATTGTTCGATACGAAGATGTGTATGGGCGCGCGTGATTCACTCCAGCGTCGCCAACCATTCGTCGTCAGAACCTTCGTTGACCCCTTCGAACAGGTACGTGGACAAATAACGCTCCCCGGTGTCGGGCAACATCGCCAATAGCACTGTGCCTTCCGGCGCGGTTTCGGCAACGCGCAGCGCGGCGGCCACGGTGGCGCCCGCCGACAATCCGACGAACAAGCCTTCTTCCTGCGCCAGTCGACGTGCAGTGTCGCGCGCGAGAATGTCGTCGATCAGGATGTTGTCGTCGAAGATCGTGCGATCCAATACATCGGGGATGAAGTCGGGGGTCCAGCCCTGGATCTTGTGCGGATGCCATTCGTCGCCCGCCAGCAATGCGGCCACCGCAGGTTCGCTGGTGATGATCTTGAGGCGTGGCCGCGCCGCCTTGAGTACGCGACCTGCGCCACTCATCGTACCGCCGGTGCCCCAGCCGCTGACGAAATAATCCAGCCGTTTGCCGGCGAAATCGCTCAGGATTTCCGGACCGGTCGTCGAGGCGTGGTAATCGGGGTTGGCCGGGTTCTTGAACTGCTGGGCATGGAACCAGCCATGTTTCGCAGCCAGTTCCTCGGCCTTGCGCACCATCCCGGTGCCGCGCTCGGCGGCGGGGGTCAGGATGACTTTCGCGCCGTAAGCGCGCATCAACTTGCGACGCTCGATCGAAAAACTTTCCGCCATCGTCGCCACGAAGTGGTAGCCACGCGCGGCGCAGACCATGGCCAGTGCGACACCTGTATTGCCGGAAGTCGCCTCGATCACGGTGTCGCCGGGTTTGAGCAGCCCCTTGGCCTCGGCGTCGAGGATGATCGCGATCGCCAGCCGATCCTTGACGGAACCGCCCGGATTGAACGATTCGACCTTGGCGTAGAGCTGCACATGCGCGGGCGCGATCCGGTGCAGTTTGACGATCGGGGTGCAACCAATGGTGTCGAGGATGCTGTCGTAGAGGCTCATGAGGGTATCCGGGGAAAATGCTGGGGAATGCTGCGGCAAGCGATGCACGAGGTGAACGAATCATGCGGACTGGTCGAAGCCGGCGACCTCCACCACGTCCGGTGTGAACATGCATCCTGCACCCGAGGTTGTTAAAGGTTCGCTAGTGAGTCTAGGCAAGCGCAGAGCCGGCGACGCAAAGTGACGGGCCCGGAAACCAAAACGCCCCGCGGTGCGGGGCGTCGATGCTTTCAACGCGCCAGGATCAGCGCTTTCTACGCACTGCCTCGTAGATGAAGAGCAGCACGATTGCGGCCAGGATTGCGATGGCCCACATCATGAACCTGCTGGTGATACCGAGAACCGGTGCGAGTTGACCGCCGATGACGGCGCCAACGATGCCGATCAGGATCGTCATGATCCAACCCAACGGATCTGCGCCTGGTTTCAGTACGCGTGCAAGGACGCCAATGATTGCGCCGAAAAAAATGTACGCCAGAATTCCACTGAACATGAAACCTCCCGGAGATATTGATGAAGAATTTTTCTGAGGCAGGTCAATCCTAGCAGCAGCCGTGGTCGCCGTGCTGCTCGCCTCCGGCAACCACCGCAACGCCGATGGTCTCGCCGCGCAGGCTGGCTGCGTGGTGTTCGGAAACTACCCGCGCAACGCTGCTGGTGACCCGCTTGCCCATCGGGATATGCAGGAATTCGTTTGGCCCATGCGCATTGGAATGCGGGCCCAGTACGCCGGTAATCATGAATTGCGCACCCGGGAATTTTTCGCCGAGCATGCCCATGAACGGAATCGATCCACCTTCGCCCATGTACATCGCGGGTTGCCCGAAGAACTCCAGGCTGGCCTGGTCAATCGCCGATGACAGCCATGACGACAAATCCGGTGCATTCCATCCAGTCGCGGCTTTTTCCAGCTTGAGCGTGACCTCGGCGCCATTCGGCTTATCGCGCAGCAGCACGTCCTGCAGCAGGTCACCCGCGTGTTTCCCGTCCAAGGTCGGCGGCAGGCGCAGGCTGAGCTTGAGCGAGGTGTGCGGGCGCAACACGTTGCCGGCCGACGCCAGCGGCGGAATCCCATCCACGCCGGTCACCGACAACGCCGGTCGCCACGTACGATTAAGCACCAGCTCGGTGTTATCGGTGGCCATCGGCGTCATGCCGGGCAGGAACGGGAATTTGTCGAAGACTTCATCGCCTAATACCTCGGCGACCTTGGCGGCTTGTGCCAAGCGATCGGCGGGGATTTCCGCATGCAAGCCTTCCAGCAGGATGCGGCCGGTGTTCTCGTCCTCGATCCGCGACAGCAACTGGCGAATGATGCGGAAGCTCGAGGGCACGATGCCGGAGGCATCGCCCGAGTGCACGCCTTCCTCCAGTACCTGGACGGTCAAATTGCCGCCGGCCATGCCGCGCAGCGAGGTCGTGCACCACAACTGGTCGTAATTGCCGCAGCCTGAATCCAGGCATACGACCAGCGATGGCTTGCCGATACGCTCGGCGAGGTGGTCGACGTAGGCGGGCAGGTCGTAGCTGCCGGATTCCTCGCAGGCCTCGATCAATACCACGCAGCGCGCATGCGGCGCGCCCTGGGCCTGCAGCGCCATGATCGCGGTCAGCGATCCGAAGATCGCGTAACCGTCATCGGCGCCACCGCGGCCATACAGCCGGTCGCCTTTCAATACCGGTTCCCACGGTCCAAGGCCTTCATCCCAGCCAGTCATTTCGGGTTGCTTGTCGAGGTGCCCGTACAACAGCACGCAATCCTCGCCGACGTCCGCGCCCGAGGCGGGGATATCGATGAAGATCAGCGGCGTGCGTCCTTCCAGTTGCACCACTTCCAACTGCATGCCCGCAACCGTTTGCGCGCACGCCCACGCTTCCATCAAGTCCACCGCGCGCTGCATGTGCCCGTTGGCGACCCAGTCGGCATCGAACATCGGCGACTTGTTGGGGATGCGGATGTACTCCACTAATTGCGGGACGATTTCCGATTCCCATTTGTTGTCGACGAATGTGCTGACCTGGCGTGCATCCATGGGACGGGTTCTCCTGTTCTATCCGTGATTCTAGTGCTGTAAGTCTAGCGCCGTGATTGTTGCGGGGCCGTGTGGGTAGGGCTTTTCTTACCCGTTACTGCGTCATACGCCTGTCATGGGATGCGGTAGTGGCCGATGTCGCTGATGCAGGCGTATTGGCAACCTGTGCACACCGGAGCGCAACCCGCGTTTCCGGATCACACCCAAACCCAACCAAAATCTGGAGATCGCCATGAAGTCGCTGACCACCCTGTTTTCCTCGTTGCTGCTGTCGCTGGTGCTGGCGGGCAGCGCTCTTGCCGGCGAGACC
>JBDSGA010000150.1:0-3047 GCA_039919235.1 Thermomonas sp.
GTCGCCGGTGCGCAGTTTCTCGGCTTCGATGTAAGGCAACAAATGGGCGACGGCTTTTTTCATCACCCGCGCGGACTTGACCACTTGCGGCAGGAACATCTTGCCGGCGCCGAACAGGTCGCCGACCACGTTCATGCCATCCATCAACGGGCCTTCGATCACGTCCAGCGGGCGTGTCGATTGCAGGCGTGCTTCTTCGGTGTCTTCGACCACGTATTGGTCGATGCCGTGTACCAGCGAATGGCTGAGGCGCCTGGTGACCGGCGCATCGCGCCAAGCCACGTTCTCGACTTTCTGTTCGCCCTTCTTGCCTTTGAAGCGGTCGGCGATCTCCAGCAGGCGCTCGGTGCCATCGCTGCGTCGGTTGAGCACCACGTCCTCGACCCGCTCACGCAGTTCCGCGTCGAGGTCGTCGTAAAGGGGTAGTGCACCTGCGTTGACGATGCCCATGTCCATGCCGGCGCGGATCGCGTGGTACAGGAACACCACGTGGATTGCCTGGCGCACGGGCTCGTTACCACGGAACGAGAACGACACGTTCGACACGCCGCCGGAGATGTGGCTGTGCGGAAAGCGCTTGCGCAGCTCACGTGCGGCTTCGATGTAATCCACCGCGTAGTTGTTGTGTTCTTCGATGCCGGTCGCGATCGCGAACACGTTCGGATCGAAGATGATGTCTTCCGGTGGAAAACCAATCTCGTTCGTCAGCAGTTCGTAAGCACGGCTGCTGATGTCGACCTTGCGCGCGATGGTGTCTGCTTGACCTTCCTCGTCGAATGCCATCACCACCACAGCCGCGCCATAACGACGCACCAACCGCGCTTGGCGCAGGAACTCGGCCTCGCCTTCCTTCATCGAAATCGAATTGACGATGCCCTTGCCCTGCAGGCATTTCAGACCGGCTTCGATGACACTCCATTTCGAGCTGTCGACCATGACCGGAATGCGCGCGATGTCCGGCTCCGCCGCGATCAGGTGCAGGTATTCCACCATCTTCTTTTCAGAATCCAGCAGCCCTTCGTCCATGTTGACGTCGAGCACCTGCGCACCGCTGTCGACTTGTTGACGCGCCACCACCACGGCTTCATCCAGGCGGTTATCGAGGATCAGCTTCTTGAACTGCGCGCTGCCGGTCACATTGGTGCGCTCACCGACATTGATGAAATTCGATTCCGGTGTGATTTGCAGCGGTTCGAGCCCACTGAGCCGCGTGTTTCGGGCGAGCATGTTCATGCGACATCAGCCAGTTGCGCGGCCGCTAATTGAGGAATCACGCGTGGTGCGATGCCTTCCACTGCCGCAGCGATCGCTGCGATGTGTTCCGGCGTGGTGCCGCAACAACCACCGACCAGGTTCAACAATCCGGCTTCGGCGAATTCGTGCAGCACTGCGGCCATGTCCTCGGGTGTTTCGTCATAGCCGCCAAACGCATTTGGCAGCCCGGCGTTTGGATGGCAGCTGATATTGGTATCGGCGACTTGCGCCAGCACATCGATATGTTGGCGCAGGTCCTTCGCGCCCAGCGCGCAATTCAAGCCAATCGCCAGCGGTTGTGCGTGGCGCAGCGAATACCAGAAGGCTTCAGCCGTCTGGCCCGAAAGCGTGCGACCCGACGCGTCGGTAATCGTGCCAGACACCAACACCGGCAGGCGCGAGCCGATGGCCTCGAAGACGTCGTCGATCGCGAATAGCGCCGCCTTGGCATTCAGCGTATCGAACACGGTTTCAACCATGAGTACGTCGGCCCCGCCTTCGATCAGGCCATGTGTCGCATCGCGATAAGCCTCGGCCAATTCGTCGAACGAGATCGCGCGGAAGCCGGGACGATTCACGTCCGGGCTGAGCGATGCGGTGCGTGAGGTCGGCCCGAGCACGCCAATCACGAAGCGTGGCTGCGCGGGATTTCGTGCCTCGGCTTCATCGCAGGCGGCGCGGGCCAGGGTGGCGCCCTCCCGGTTCAGTTCGCGCACCAAGTGCTGCAGGTGGTAATCGGCGAGGGAAACCGAGGTGGAGTTGAACGTGTTGGTCTCGACCAGGTCGGCACCGGCGGCAAGGTAGTCCGCGTGGATGTCGCGGATGATGTCGGGCCGGGTCAAACTGAGCAGGTCATTATTGCCGCGCTGATCCTGCGCCTCGCAACCGCAGCCTGCTGCGTGGGCATGGCCGTCGATAGCGAACAGTGCGTCATAGCCTTCGGCGAAGCGTTCGCCGCGGTAATCGGCTTCTTCCAGCTCGTGGCGCTGGATCATGGTGCCCATCGCGCCATCGATCACCAGGATGCGCGCTGCCAGCGCAGTTTCAAGTGCGGCGACGCGCTCGGGGTTGTGCCAGGGCAGCGTGCTCACGGCTTGCTCCCGATCAGCGAGATCACCTCGAAATGTGGCGGACGCTTTTCGCGGGTCACCGTTTCGGTGTTGGTAATGCGCAGTCCGGCTTTTTCCACGAACTTGTGCAGATCCTTGGACGCGAAGCCCAGGTTCTGATGGCCATAGGCCTGGACCACGTTGCGGTGCTCGTGTTTGGCCAGGCTCGATAGCAATAGGCGACCGCCCTTGCGCAGCACGCGCGCGGCTTCGGCGACGGCCTGCGCCGGTTTTTCGGCGTACGTCAGCGCATGCATCAGCACGACCAGATCGAAGCTGGCGTCCTTGAACGGAAGCGCATGCATGTCGCCTTCGCGAACGTCGACATTCTCATAACGACGCAGACGCTCGCTGGCAGCGGCGACCACACGCTGGCTTGAGTCGATGCAGACGTAGCGTTTTGCGTGTGGTGCCAGCAATTCCGCAAGCACGCCGTCACCGGACGCAATATCGAGTACGTCGCCCGGTTCCAATAATGGCAGCGCCGTGCGTGCCAGTGCTTCCCATGTGCGGCCCGGCGAATAATGCCGTTCCATGTCGCCGGCGACGCTGTCGGCCCAGTTCTGGTCTGCAGCACGCATCGCCAGCACGGATGGCACGCGTTCCGCGTCCTGACGCAGCAAAGGATCGTCACTGCCTTGGCTGATCGATTGCCATAACGCACGCTGTGCTGGATCCAGCACG
>JBDSGA010000151.1:0-3083 GCA_039919235.1 Thermomonas sp.
AATCGTGGTCAAGGTCGACGACAAAACGGACGATGCTGCGGCCAAGGCCAAAGCCGAGACCCTTGCTGCACGCCTCGCTGGTGGTGCCGATTTCGCCAAGCTTGCCGCCGAATCCTCAGATGACAACTTGTCCAAGCGTCGGGGTGGAGACTTGGGCTGGCTGACTGGCGACACATACGGCACTACCTACGCCATGCAAGTTGCCGCACTCAACGACAATGGCGTCTCGGCTCCGTTCAAGACGGACGCAGGTTGGGTCATCCTGCAGCGTACGGGCAGCCGCCAGATTGCGGCCGGCAACGACAATTTGCGCGCTCAGGTGCGCGAGACCATTGGCCGTCGAAAGCTCGAAGACGAGTGGAACCGTTTCCTTCGGGAAATGCGTGGCGAAGCCTATGTAGACGTGCGCGATGCGAATGGTCGCTCGACCGCGCCGAAGCTGGACAACACGCCCGCGCCGAAGAAAAAGATGACCATGCCGGACGATGTGCACAACAAAAACCAGAAATTCTGAGCCAGCATGCACCCAAGGGTAGCCTTGGTCCCCGGTGAACCGGCGGGTATTGGTCCTGAGCTTGTGGTGTTGGCTGCGCAGCAGGATTGGGACGCGCAGCTGATCATCCACGGCGATGCCGAGATCCTGTACCGCGCTGCCAGCGCGTTACAGCTGCCATTCGTATTGCATCGCGCGGGTGAAACTCCAACATCGCCGCGTAGCCTGGAACTCGTCGACATCCCGCATCCGATTCCGGTGGCGTTCGGCACGCCAGAACCTACCAACGCCGTATCCGTCATCGAGTCACTTCTTCAAGCAGGCCAGGCCTGCATCAACGGCGACTTGGATGGTCTCGTCACCGGCCCCGTGCACAAGGCGGCGATCAACAAAGGCGGTATTGCTTACACAGGCACCACCGGTTTGCTGGCATCCCAAGCCGGTTGCGAGGTGGTGATGATGCTGGCCAATTCCATTGTGCGCGTGGCACTGCTGACTACCCACTTGCCATTGCGGGCAGTCGCCGATGCGATCTCGCCCGACGCACTTCGCAAGACGCTGAGCATCCTGCACACCGCCTTGCGCGACGAGTTCGGCATCGCCCAGCCGATCATCGCCGTGCTTGGCCTGAATCCGCATGCAGGCGAAGCCGGCCATCTTGGCGACGAGGAAATACGCATCATCGAACCCACGATTGACGAGCTGCGCGCCGCCGGCATGCAATTGGTGGGGCCATTACCCGCCGACACCGCCTTCCTGCCGGACAAGCTGCGCGGATTCGATGCAGTGCTGGCGATGTACCACGACCAAGGATTACCTGTGCTCAAGTACAGCGATTTCGCGAACGCCGCGAACATTACCTTGGGACTTCCCTACCCGCGCGTCGCGGTCGACCACGGCACCGCGCTGGAATTGGCGGGCACTGGCAAGGCCGATCCTTCCAGCTTGTTTGCCGCCATCACGACATGCACGCAACTGGCACGCCGGCGGATGGCGTCGTGAGCGCAGCCAATCGAGCATGACGCGATGAGTCTGACCCAATGAGCACGTTCACCCAGCCCGCCAAGAAGCATCTCGGCCAGAACTTCCTCCACGAACGCAGCGTGATCGACAAGATCGTGCTGGCAGTGGCTCCGCGTCCGGGCGATGTCATCGTGGAGATTGGTCCCGGCCAAGGCGCACTGACCTTCCCGTTGCTGCGCAAGCATGGCGAACTGACCGCGATCGAGTTCGACCGTGACCTGCATGTGCCGCTGCAGGCGGCCGCGCGCGCGCACGGCACGCTGCACCTGATCGAAGGCGATGTGCTGGGCGTGGATTTCACTGCACTTGCTGCTGCGCGTGGCGACGCCAATGGCCAGATCCGCCTGGTCGGCAACCTGCCCTACAACCTGAGTTCGCCGATCCTGTTCCATGCCTTGGACCATGCACCCGTGGTCCGCGACATGCATTTCATGCTGCAGAAGGAAGTAGTGGAACGGATGGCGTCCGGACCGGGCAACAAGGTCTATGGCCGGTTGACTGTGATGTTGCAGGCGTATTGCTCGGTGACGCCGTTGTTCACGGTCCCGCCGGGAGCCTTCCGGCCCGCCCCGAAAGTGGATTCGGCGGTGGTTCGGCTGGTGCCGAAAGCAAGCGATCGCATTGAAGTCGTTGATCGACAGGTCTTCGCCAATGTGGTGCGCGCCGCCTTCGGCCAGCGTCGCAAGACCCTGCGAAATGCACTCAGCAGCGTTGCCGATAGCGAGCAGATCGAAGCCGCCGGCCTGCGCCCGGATGCGCGCGCGGAACAAATCGAAGTGGATGGCTTCGTGCATCTTGCAAACATGCTCGCGGGACAGTCTTCGCCGGAGTGATCACGGGGTGTGCGGCGATTCACTCGCCGCGGCTACACTACGCGCATGAGTGCCACCGACTATATTTTCGATATCAACGTGAACACCTGCTTCCTGGACGACCAATCCGAGCCGGAAGCAGGTCGCTTCGTGTTCGCGTACACGATCCATATCCGCAACGGCGGCAAGGTACCTGCGCGCCTGCTTGGCCGGCATTGGTTGATCACCGACGGCAATGGCAAGGTGCAGGAAGTGGTCGGCGAAGGCGTGGTGGGTGAACAACCGTGGCTGCGGCCGGGCGAGGGCTTCGAATACACCTCGGGCGCGGTGCTGGAGACCGACATCGGCACCATGCGCGGCAGCTACGACATGCTCGCCGATGACGGAACCCGCTTCGCCGCGCCGATCCCGCCATTTACGCTGGCCATCCCGCGCACGCTGCACTGAGCACGGGAGACCGACCGTGAGCACGTGGGCAATTGGCGACCTGCAAGGTTGCTACGACGTCACCCAGCGACTGCTGGAACGCATTCGCTTCGACCCCGCGGTCGATCGGCTGTGGTTTTGCGGTGATCTTGTGAACCGCGGTGGGCAGTCGATTGAAACCCTGCGCCTGGTGCATTCGCTACGCGAGGTCAGTCACGTGGTCCTGGGCAACCATGACCTCTCACTGCTCGCCATCGGCGAACGTTCGAAAGATGACCAGCGCAAGGTCAATCCGGATTTGCAGGGCGTGCTCTTCGCCGAGGATGCGC
>JBDSGA010000152.1:0-3791 GCA_039919235.1 Thermomonas sp.
TGGTCATCGTCGCCGTCACCGTGCTGGTGTCATGGCGTGGCTTCAAGGATCGAGTGTTGCTCGAACGCCTGATCCTGTGGCCGCCTGCAGTCGAGCGGCGTAAGCAATACGACCGCCTCTTGGGATACGGCTTCGTGCATGCCGACTGGATGCACCTGCTGTTCAACATGATCACGTTGTTCTCGTTCGGTGCCGCGGTAGAGCGGATTTTTTCCGACTGGATCGGGGTGGCGGGTTTCGTGCTGTTCTACCTGTCGGCCATTGTCGTCTCGATCATGCCTACCTACATCGCCCATCGCCACGATCCGAATTACCGCAGCCTGGGTGCATCCGGTGGCGTGTCGGCGGTGTTGTTCGCCTTCATCCTGTTCGATCCATGGTCGACGTTGATCATCTTTCCGATCCCGGTGCCGATCCCGGCCTTCATCTTCGCCTTCCTCTACGTCGGCTACAGCATCTGGATGGATCGGCGCGGGCGCGACAACGTCAACCACAGCGCGCACCTATGGGGTGCGGCCTATGGCGTGCTGTTCACCCTGCTGATGGAACCAAAGGTGTTCACCCACTTCATGCAGACGCTGTTGCATCCTTCAACGAACTGAGACGAGCAGGAGTTGCAACATGGACAACCCAATCCAGCACGATGCGAAGACACACCGCTTCAATACCGTCGTCGATGATGTGACCGGCTACGTGGAATATGAAATGGCCGGCGATGTCATGACCATTACCCATACCATCGTGCCGTCCGCCATCGGCGGACGCGGGATTGCCGGGGCCTTGGTGAAAGTCGCGCTTGATCATGCGCGCAGCGAAGGATGGAAGGTCGTTCCGCAGTGTTCCTATGCCGATACCTGGATGCGCAAGCATCCGGACTACGAAGGTTTACGGGCCTGAAGTAGCAAAGAAGCAGCAAAAAGGCAGCAAATCCAGGGTCGATCACCAGCAGGACGCGTAGAATGCGCGCCCATGCGACTCAACAAGCACATTTCCGATACCGGGTTCTGTTCCCGCCGTGAAGCCGACCGCCTGATTGCCGAGGGACGCGTCACCGTCAATGGTGTGCGTGCAGGCATCGGCGCGGAGGTCGGCCAGGGCGACAAGGTTCGTATCGACGACAAGCCGCTCGTGGCGCGCACCGCAGCCAAGGGCCAGCGCCGGCATGTCTATATCGCGCTGAACAAGCCGGTTGGGGTCACCAGCACTACCGAGTCCACGGTCAAGGACAACATCGTTGCATGCGTGGGTCACGAGCAGCGCATATTCCCCATCGGCCGCCTGGACAAGGATTCGGAAGGGCTGATCCTGCTGACCAGCAATGGCGACATCGTCAACCAGATCCTGCGCTCCGAGCACAGGCTGGAGAAGGAATACCTGGTCGAGATCAACCACACAGTGACCGACGAATTCCTGCGCGGCATGGCCCGGGGCGGGGTGCCGATCCATGGCGAACGCACCCTGCCGTGCAAGACCGGCAAGTTGGGTGCGGTCGGCTTCCGGATCGTGCTGGTGCAGGGCCTGAATCGGCAGATCCGGCTGATGGCGGCGCATTTCGGGCATCGGGTGAAACACCTGCTGCGGGTGCGGATCGGCAATGTGAAGATCGGGCACCTGAAACCAGGCCAATGGCGGAACCTCACTGACGCCGAGTTGCGCGGACTGCTGCCCGGACAGACCGACTGGTAGCCTTCTGATGCCAGAAAAGGCGGCAGTAAAAATATCTGCCCCCATTCACACTAGGGCCGAAAAAAAGGTTATCTTGCGCCCACTGTTTCAAGCGGGATCACGGTACATCGTGACCCGATGCGGTAGATCCGTGTGATCCGCTACATCGTGTGCGTTACCCCTTGCTCGACAGTCTCGGTTCGTTTTTGCGGATCGTGTCAACAATTCACACTGTTCTAAGGAGTAACACATCATGTCGGATCGTCAGACCGGTAGCGTCAAGTGGTTCAACGATGCCAAGGGTTTTGGCTTCATCACCCCGGAAAGCGGCCCGGACGTTTTCGTCCACTTCCGCTCGATCCAGGGCACCGGCTTCAAGTCCTTGCAGGAAGGTCAGAAGGTCTCCTTCAAGGTTGTGCAGGGTCAGAAGGGCCTGCAGGCCGATGAAGTCCAGGCTGACTAAGGTCGCCTGAATTGCATCAGGGAAAGCCCGGCTTCGGCCGGGTTTTTTCGTTGTGGCGCAGTACGTTGCAGCGCCAAGTTCTCACACCACCTTCAACGGCCGTTGATTAGGCTATTTCGCGTATCCCCCAACATTGCCAATTCACATTCGCCATGCGCATGCCGCTTCGCCCGTTACCCTTCGTCCCACTCTTGCTGTTGGCCTTGTTGGCCTTGTTGCCCGCATGCCAACGCGGAACCAATTCCGCCATTCCTGACACCCAAGCGCCCGCCGAACAGGTCGATGCGCCTGCCGTGGTGTCGCTGCAGGATGTGGTGGAAACCAAGCCGGATTACATCGTAGGCATCAGTTTCCCGCAGTCGGCGGCCAAACATCCCGGCCTCGCCCATGCCCTCAAAGCCTATGCCGATGCCGCGCGCGGCGAGCTCATGCAGGCAGTTGATGGATTGAGGGGGCAGAAACCTACCGCCCCGTATGACCTCAGTCTTCAGTTTACGGGCTTGGTCGACACGCCCGATGTCGTGGCCGTGGCCGCAGACGGCAGTAGTTACACCGGTGGCGCCCACGGAAATCCGCTTGTTGCGCGTTTCGTGTGGTTGCCGAAAACGCAGCAAATGCTGACGGCACAAGCGTTGTTCACGAGTGCAAACGCGTGGCAGGTGATTTCCGATTTTGCGCGTGAGCAGCTGGCCACCACGCTATCCCAGCGCTTGGATGCCGATGACCTGGAAGGCGCTGACCGCGCCCGGCAACTTCAGAACAGCAGCAGGATGATGGATGACGGCACGACGCCGAAGGCCGAGAACTTCGCCCAGTTCGAACCGGTGATGGATGTCGGCGGACGCATTCGTGCACTGCGATTCGTGTTCCCGCCTTACCAAGTTGGCCCGTATGTCGATGGCACGCGGACCGTGGATATTCCTGCGCGCGTGCTGTTGCCGGTCATGGCGCCGGACTACAAGTCACTCTTCATCGGAGGTTGAAGGTAGTCCCCGGTTCAAATCATCACTGCCTTAGGTGGATCCTGTCGCGCGTGGTGAGACGCTTTCCTGACATGTTGCAGGCATGCATGGCGGCTGCGCACAGATCAGGCTGAATTTCGATGCGCGTCGCGTTCATTCGCGGCCGGGCGCGACCGCCGATAATTCCGGCATGTCTGCACATCCGGCGCTTGACGCGTTCCATCCCGCCGTTGCTGAATGGTTTGCGGGCCGCTTTCCGGCGCCCACCGATGCCCAATGCCAAGCCTGGCCCGCCATCGCCAATGGCTGCAACGTGCTGGTGGCGGCGCCAACGGGTTCCGGCAAGACGCTCACCGCATTCCTTGCCGCCATCGATGCACTGGTGCGCGAAGGCTTGGCGCAGGGCCTGCCGGATACGACATTGGTGCTCTACGTCTCGCCGCTGAAGGCGCTGTCGAACGACATCCACCTGAATCTTGAAGCGCCCCTGGCCGGAATTCGCGAACAACTCGCGGAACTGGGGTTGCCCGATGTGAATATCCGCACCGCGGTGCGCACCGGAGATACGCCGCAGGCGGAGCGCGCGGCGCTGCGCAAGCGGCCACCGCACATCCTGGTCACCACCCCGGAATCGCTGTACGTGCTGCTGGGCTCCGAATCGGGACGCGCGATGTTGTCCGGCGTGCGCAGCGTCATTGTCG
>JBDSGA010000153.1:0-4844 GCA_039919235.1 Thermomonas sp.
CCGAGCAGCGCGGTCGCTTCGTCCACGTCGGCATCTTCGAATTCCAACACGCTCAAGTTCTTGAGGCGGCCCAAGCCCGCTGCGTTGCGCTTCCACCACGCATCCGCGGCCTGGCCGCCATAGCCCACCACCACCAACTGCTGGGTTCGCGCGCTTGCCTTGCGCAGGCGGGTTTCCTCGGGCTGGCCGAGCTCGATCCATTGCTCGATCACGCCGGTGTAGTCGCGCCGCCACAGTGCGGGTTCGTCTTCATCGCTGAGGCCGCGACCGAATTCAAGCCGCTCGTGGGCATACAGCGCGAACGCCAGCAAACGCACCAACAGGCGCGCATCGGATTCGGAAGGATGCTGGGCCAGGGTCAACGCATGGCTGGCGTAGTAATGGCGGTCCAGGTCGGTGACCTGTAACTCGGCCTTGAGAATAGTGGCCTTGGCGGCCATGGGCGATTCCTGGCCGACAGGCCGGAAGGAGACCCGCCATTGTACTGGCAGGCGCACTGCCGACGGTCTCGCGGACGTATGCTGGCGACCTGCCGACGAGGTGCCTGATGGCCACGCACGAATACGACCCAGACGACAATTTCGGCCACACCTTCCACCTGCAAGAAGGCGTGGACGAGGACGCCGCGCTGGAAGTCGTGGTTTGGCAATTCCTCCTGCTGGTCAACCCGGATGACGAGGACGCCGCGCAGGAACAACTCGCCACCTTCCTGCAAGCGCTCGAGGACCAGGGCGGCGATGTCGATACCGTCGCGTTGCTACGCGAGGTGATCGATTGGAAGGCGGGTTTCTGCGTGCAGGAGGACGACGCGCAGACATTGATGGAAGCCGTGGACGAACTGGTGTCGCGCTGGCAACTGCGCATCGACTGGGGGCTGGACGATGACGGCAACGCCAGCGAACACGATCCCGCCGACCTGCTCCAATCCGCCTATACCCAACTGCGCGCGCACCACTACAGCCTGTGGACGGTCGAAACCGGTGAGCACACCTTGGCCGGCTGGATCATCCGCGAGCGTGATGAGGAACCGATGCAACTCGTGGCCGCCGCGCTGGGCATGCATTCACGCGTCGGTGTGGGCTGACCAGCCAAAACGAAAAAGGCCGGCATGTGCCGGCCTTTTTCCCACATCGCACCCGATCAATCGACCAGGTTGCGGCCGTGGTAGAGCTCTTCGATCTCGCGCTTGAGCCGCGCCTCGATCTTCATCCGATCCTTGAATGACAGGTTCTTCGCTTTCTCCTCGAACAGGTAGGTGTCGAGATCGAAGTCCTTCATGTGCATCTTCGTGTGGAAGATATTTTCCTGATAGACATTGACGTCGAGCATCTCGTAGCGCGACAGGACGTTCTTGGCCAGGTAGTCCTGGATCGAATTGATCTTGTGGTCGATGTAGTGTTTGCGGCCTTTCACGTCGCGGGTGAAGCCGCGCACGCGATAGTCCATCACCACGATGTCGCTTTCCAGCGATTCGATCAGGTAGTTCAACGCCTTCAGCGGCGAGATCACGCCGCAGGTGGACACGTCGATGTCGGCGCGGAAGGTCGCGATGCCGTTGTCCGGATGGGTTTCCGGATAGGTGTGCACGGTGATGTGTGATTTGTCCAGGTGCGCGACCACCGCATCGGAGATCACGCCTTTGGCATCGGCCTTGTCGATCACCGGCTGTTCGGAAATCAGGATCGTCACCGAGGCGCCCTGCGGATCGTAATCCTGGCGCGCGATGTTGAGAATATTGGCGCCAATGATCTCCGCCACGTCGGTGAGGATCTGGGTCAGGCGATCCGCGTTGTATTCCTCATCGATATATTCGATGTAGCGTTGACGCTCGTGCGCCGACGCGGCATAGCTCACATCGTAGATATTGAACGAGAGCGATTTGGTGAGGTTGTTGAAGCCTTGGAGCTTCAGGCGCGGCAAAGGCTTGACCACTTCGGGCGTTTCCGGAAACACGACAGGGACGCGATTATGCGACAAAGCGGGTGACGGCGGGTCGATGCTGCCTCTCGACGGGGTTTGCCGGGGACGCCGGTTCCGCCTAAGCTGGTACCGATGTCACCTATCCCTACACAGAGTTCCACCTTCGCCAAACCGGCGCTTGCGAAAGCCCTCAATCCGCTTGGTGCGGATGCTGGGACCATCGAGCGCTTCATCGCCCATTGCCATCGCCGCCGCTATCCCGCGCGCGCCGACGTGTTCCGGCCCGGCGATCCAGCCAGCATCCTGTATTACATCCTGTCCGGATCGGTAAGCATCATTGCGGGCGAAGAAGACGGACGCGAGCTTGTGCTGGGTTACATCGGCCCCGGCGAATTTGTCGGTGAGATGGGTCTGTTCGTTGAAACCGAGCGCCGCGGCGTGGCCCTGCGTACCCGCACCGCCTGCGAACTCGCGGAAATCAGTTACGAGCGCCTGCAGGCCCTGCTCACCGCGCAATCCAACGATGGCGCGCGCCTGCTGTATTCAATCGGCGCGCAGATCAGCCAGCGCCTGCTGCACACCAGCCGCAAGGCCGGCCACTTGGCGTTCCTGGACGTCAGCGACCGTATCTACCGCACCCTGTTCGACCTCGCCCGAGAACCCGAGGCCATGACCCACCCGGACGGTACCCAGTTGCGGGTCTCGCGGCAGGAGCTGGCGCGGCTGGTGGGCTGCTCGCGCGAAATGGCCGGCCGGGTGCTGAAGAAGCTGCAGGAAGACGGCAAGCTGCACGCGCGCGGCAAGACCGTCGTGGTGTATGGCACGCGCTGACGAAGCATTGGCTCGATGACCCGCGCGTTCTCGACTGGCCACTCTCCGTTGGGAACCGACCTGCGCAATGCGGTGCATGCCGATGCCGATGACGTGGCCCGACTGTTATGCGAATTGGGCTATCCGTGCGAACTCGACGATGCGCTCGAACGCATCAACGTCATCGCCGGCAACGACCGCCAGGTGCTGGTGATCGCCCGCCGCGATGGTGCAGTGTGTGGCTTGATTGCGCTGGATTTCATGTACTACCTGCCACTGGGCACCACCACCTGTCGGGTCACCGCGCTAGTGGTGACGCCAACCGCCCAAGGATTAGGCATTGGCCGGGCTTTGTTGAAGGAAGCCGAACGCCGCGCGCGCAGCGGTAGCGCCTCACGCATCGAACTCACCAGCGGTGCACAGCGCACCGAGGCGCACGCGTTTTATCGGGCTTGTGGCTACAAGGACAGTTCGGTGCGTTTCGTCAAGCAGCTTGGCGGGGCATAGAAGCGTCGTAAGACACTCTTCCGCAGAAGCATGTGAGGGTCATTTGCATCGAGAGTCGGCGCCTACCGGCAGCCACCTGCTACGCGGCTCGAAATGCCGCTTCGCAGGCACCTCCCGGTCTCGCCGACTTCAGGCATTCACCCGGGATCGCCTCTGCGTCCAGGACATCCCCAATTGAGGATCGGGGTGCCGGCGGGCAACACGCGTTGGAACATCGCTACTCGGGAGGCCTTCGGATTGACCACGACGGGTTTCTGCGCGGCCTGCAAGAGCGGCAGGTCGGCGCTGCTGTCGGAATAGGCAAGCGCCACCGGCTGGGTATAACCGGCATCCCGCAACATGGTCATCTTCATGCGGCTGTGGCAATGACGAATTGCGCCGAGCGCACCGAATTTCGGGCCTACCAAGGTACCCACCACCGGCACGTCCTGATGCGCGACGAAGGCCAGGATGGCCCGCGCAAGTTCAGGCGGTGCGCCGGTGGCGACTACGACCAAGTCGCCGGCTTGGCGATGGCGGTGCAACACCGCCAGCGCGATTGGCAACAGCCGCGAGCGGATGCTGGGGGCGTGCGACGTGACGTATTCGTCGATCATGGAATCCAGATCGCGGCTGCGATGCAAACCGATCGTGCCGACCCACACGAACGCAGAAATCCCGCGCCGCCGGGTCGGCAGCCACGCCACCATCGGCCCGGCTATCGGCGCGATCAGCAACGCGAGCAGGCGTCGCCACCAGTCACGCTCGATCAGCCATTTGAATAGATGGCTGCCGGAGTCGCCGTCGTACAAGGTGTGATCGAAATCGAACACAACCAGTGGCGCATCGGTCGTAGGTTCGGGGAAGCGGGTGCTCATCCAGCGAACATCTCGCGCAATGCGCTACCGGGATCCGTCGCACGCATGAACGCCTCGCCGACCAGGAATGCGTTGACGCCGGCATCGCGCATCAGCGTGACGTCGGCTGGTGCGAGGATCCCGCTTTCGGTGACCAGCACACGATCCGCCGGCACCATATCCTTGAGCGCCAACGTGTTGTCCAGCGAGACCTCGAAGGTGCGCAAGTTGCGGTTGTTGACGCCCAACAGGCGCGCCGGCACCGGTAACGCGCGCTCCAGTTCATCCATGTCATGCACTTCCACCAACACGTCCATGCCGAGATCCTCGGCGATGAAGGCGAACTCGCATAGCTGGCGATCATCCAGCGCAGCGACGATCAGCAATACGCAGTCCGCGCCCAGCAAGCGCGCCTCATGCAACTGGTACGCATCGACCACGAAATCCTTGCGCAGCACCGGCAGCGTGCATGCAGCACGTGCCTGTTGCAGGTAGGCATCGCTGCCCTGGAAAAAGTCGACATCGGTCAGCACAGACAAGCATGCCGCGCCACCAGCCTCATAACTGCGCGCAATGGCCGCTGGATTGAAGTCGGCGCGAATCACACCCTTCGACGGGCTGGCTTTCTTGATTTCAGCGATGACGGCTGATTGGCCTGCGGCAATTCGCGCGATGACGGCATCGGCGAACCCGCGCGGGGGCGATGCATCGGCAACGCGCGCCTGCAACTCGACCAGCGGCAAGCGCGCGCTGCGCTCGGCGACTTCTTCG
>JBDSGA010000154.1:0-15662 GCA_039919235.1 Thermomonas sp.
TGGCGGAAATCGCACCCGAACTGACGATTCCGGGGCTCGCCAAAGTGGGTGCGTTGGCCAGCGCGATGGCAAGCGAGGGCATCGAAGCGCTACCTTAGGTGCCCGTGCCACGGAGCCCACCATGACCGACGCGCAAAAAACCTTGACAGTCCCGCTACTGGCTGTGGCGCGCACCGAACCTCGAAAGCTGGTCATGCTGACCTGCTACGATGCCAGCTTCGCGCGCGTGCTGGACGACAACGGCTGCGACCTGATCCTGATCGGCGATTCATTGGGCATGGTGGTGCAGGGGCATGAGTCGACCTTGCCTGTCACCGTCGATGACATCGTCTATCACACGGCTGCGGTGGCCCGTGGCGCGAAACGGGCGTTGAAGATCGCCGACTTTCCGTTTGGTTCCGATGGTTCACCGCGCGAGGCACATGCCAGCGGCGTGCGCTTCATCCAGGCCGGCGCGAGCATGGTCAAGCTGGAGGGTGCGGGCCATAAGTTGGACACGATTCGCTATCTGGTCGACCGGGAGATTCCGGTCTGTGCGCACTTGGGCCTGACGCCGCAATCGGTACATCGTTTCGGCGGGTTCAAGGTGCAGGGGCGCGAGGACGTCGGCGCTTCGAGGCTCCGGGACGAAGCACTGGCGGTGGCCGAGGCGGGCGCGTCGCTGCTGGTGCTGGAAGGCGTACCCGCATCACTGGCCGCGGCAATTACCCTCGCCAGTCCCATCCCGACGATCGGCATCGGCGCCGGTGTTGGCTGCGATGGCCAGGTATTGGTCCTGCACGACTTGCTGGGACTGGACACGGGGCATCGACGCCCGAAGTTCGTCAAGGATTTCCTGGCCGAAGGCGGCTCGGTTGCCGGCGCCGTGCGTGCATTCGCCGATGCGGTGCGCGCCGGCACGTTCCCGGCCTCTGAACACAGTTATTCGTGATCGAGATCATCGGCCAGCTCGACATCTTGCGCATGCGCGTTGCTGCGTGGAAACGCGAGGGTTTGCGCGTTGGTTTTGTGCCGACCATGGGCAACTTGCACGCCGGCCATTTCTCGCTGGTGGAACTGGCGCGTCGTCATGCCGACAAGGTCGTTGCCAGCGTGTTCGTCAATCCGACCCAGTTCGGCCCGAATGAGGATTTCGGCCGCTATCCGCGCACGCCAGAAGCTGATGCACAGGGATTGCAGGCCGCCGGTTGCGATGCGCTGTGGCTGCCCTCGGTGGACGTCATGTATCCGTATGGCGTGAGCGGCGCGGTGCAGATGCATGTGCCGGGCATTACCGACACGCTCGATGGCGCGGCCAGGCCTGGTCATTTCGACGGCGTGGCGACGGTAGTCGCGCGCCTATTCAACCAGGCGCAGGCGAATGTCGCGGTATTTGGTCGAAAGGATTACCAGCAACTGGCCGTGATCCGCCACTTGGTGCGTGACCTCGCATTCCCGATCGAGGTCCTGGCTGGCGACACCCTGCGCGAAATGGACGGGCTGGCGATCAGTTCTCGCAACCAATATCTGGATGAACAGCAGCGTGCCATCGCACCGACCATCCATCGCGTGCTGCAGCAGATGGCTGATGCGTGGGGTGCGGGCAAGCCACGCAACGCGATCGAAGCTGCCGCGGATCAAACCTTGCGCGAAGCCGGTTTCGTGCCGGATTACGCCGTGCTGCGGCGGCCCGATTTCAGCGAGCCTCAGGACGGCGAGGACGGTTCGCTGGTCGCATTGGTAGCGGCACGGCTTGGGACGACACGACTGATCGACAACCTCGAATTCGACGTCGGAACCTGATCCCGGTTAAACGCAAGTCTGCGATGTTGCAGTGCGGAATATCGCATTTATACTGGCCACTGACGGGCGCCCGCCCGGGCCGCATGCTGGAGCCATCGATGCAACTGACCCTGCTCAAAGCCAAGATCCATCGCGCCACCGTGACCCATGCCGAATTGCACTACGAAGGATCGTGCGCGATCGACGGCCGGCTGCTGGATATCTCCGGCATCCGCCAGTACGAGCGCATCGACATCTACAACGTCAACAACGGCAAGCGCTTTTCGACCTATGCGATCCGTGGCGAAGAAGGCAGCGGCGTGATCTCGGTCAATGGCGCCGCCGCGCATCAGGCCCAGCCCGGCGACCTGGTCATCATCTGCGCTTACGGGCATTGTGAAGACGAAGAAGCCGCCGTCTACAAGCCGACGCTGGTCTACGTGGATCGCGACAACCGGTTGACCCATACCAACCATTCGATGCCAAAACAGGCGGCAAAAGGCTCGACTAAGTGAGTTGGCGCGGAGGCAGCCGCTTTTTCAGCGTAGGTCATGTTGCTTCAGCGCCCACTGCACATGCTCCCGCACCACCGCTGAGGCATGTTCGCGACGCGACTCAAGCGCCGCCATGACCGCATCCGTTCTTGGTGCATTGCCGAGTGCTACTGCAATATTGCGCAACCAGCGTTCATGCCCGCTGCGTCGTATCGCCGAGCCTTCGGTACGGCGCAGGAATTCGTCTTCGTCCCAAGCAAAAAGTTCGGCAAGCGTGGCCTGCTCCAGATTGTTGCGTGAGCGGAAATCTGGCTCATCGGTACGTTTGGCAAATTTGTTCCAGGGGCAAATGAGCTGGCAGTCATCGCAACCGAAGATGCGGTTGCCGATCAGCGGACGCAGCGCTTCGTCGATGCTGCCTTCATGCTCAATGGTGAGATAGGAAATGCAGCGGCGAGCATCCAGTCGGTAGGGCGCGGTGATCGCCTGGGTGGGGCAGATGTCGATGCAACGCATGCAGGTGCCGCAGTGCGCGGTGGCAGGCGGATCGACCGGCAACGGCAGGTCAACGAAAATTTCGCCAAGGAAGAACCAGCTGCCGCCCTCGTTGTCGATCAGGCACGTGTGCTTGCCGATCCAGCCCAGCCCGGCGTTTCGCGCCAGTGCGCGTTCCAGCACCGGCGCTGAATCCACGAACACGCGATGCCCGAACGGACCGATTTCATCCGCCACCGCATCGGCCAGTTTTTGCAGGCGGTTACGCATCAGCTTGTGATAGTCGCGACCCAGTGCGTAACGGGCCACATACGCACGCTCGCCATCGGCCAGGTTGGCCCACGCAGCGTCGGCGTCCTTGCCGTAATCCAGCCCAACCGAAACCACACGTAGCGTGTCCGGCACCAGTTCTGCGGGACGAGCGCGTTTGTCGCCATGCCGCGCCATCCAATCCATCGAGCCATGCAAGCCCTTCGAGAGCCAGTCGTTCAAATGGGCTTCGTCGGTGCTGAGTTCCACCCCGGAAATACCGACGCGCTGGAAACCCGCGGCATGCGCCAGCGCGCGGATGCGATGGGCGAGGGCGATGTAGTTGGGCGCAGGCGTATCCACCCGCGAAGTATAGGAGCGCGCCCGTGGATACATGCTCGACGCACGTGCCCGATACAATCGCCCGATGTCCGCCAATCCCCACCCATTCTACGAGCTCTATGACGTCGATGCCCTGCGCATGCTGGAAGCGCGCGGCAACGCGTTGTGCGCGGGCGACGACTTCGCCCTTATGTCGCGCGCGGGCGAGGCAGGTTGGCGTTGCGTGCTGGCGCATTGGGCGCAGGCTCGGCGGATCGTGGTGGCCTGCGGGCCCGGCAACAATGGCGGCGATGGATACGTGCTGGCCCGGCATGCGCACGAATCAGGTCGTGACGTGCGTGTCCTGCGCCTGGTTGAGCATTCGCCTGGCACGTCAATGGCGAAACGCGCCTGCGACGACTATCTCGCCAGCGGTGGTCGCATCGTTGACGTGTCGGATGTGCCAGGCGCACTGGCGGATGCAGATCTCATCGTCGATGCGCTGTTCGGGATCGGTTTGTCTCGAGCACCCGAAGCCGCGACCTCCGCGCTGATCGACGCCATCAATGCGCAGCCGGTGCCGGTATTGGCACTGGACGTACCCAGCGGCGTCGATGCGCGCACCGCTAACGTGCCGGGCGCAGCGATCAATGCAACGTGCACCCTACAGTTCATTGCGGCGCTTCGCGGGTTGTGTACGGGGGCTGCCCTGGATCATGTGGGCGCGCTCGAACTGGCCAGGCTCGAATTGCCGTGCGCTGTATTCGAGGGCGTGGAAGCCAGCGCGTATATATGCGCGGTCGGCGCACTGCAGGCCATGCTGCCGTTGCGTGCCCGCAACAGCCACAAGGGCAACAACGGCCATGTGCTGTGCATCGGTGGTGATCAGGGAAGTGGTGGCGCGGTGATGTTGACCGCCGACGCTGCGTTGCGTTGCGGCGCGGGTCTGATCAGCGTGGCAACGCGCAGCGATCACGTGCCGGCGCTGCTGTCGCATCGCCCCGAAGTCATGGCGCATGCGGTTGCGTCTGGTGGCGACCTGCGCGCATTGCTTGCGCGCGTTGACGTGGTGGCGGTCGGGCCCGGGCTCGGGCAGTCGGCGTGGGGTCGTGGCTTGTTCGATGCCGTCATGGCCTGCGACAAACCACGCGTGGTGGATGCCGATGCGTTGAATCTGCTTGCGCAAGCGCCACGCATGCTGGCACCCACCGATGTACTGACGCCGCATCCGGGCGAAGCGGCCCGCTTGCTGGCCTGCAGCACCAGCGAGATCCAGTCCGACCGCTTTGCGGCGGCGAAGGCGCTCTGCGAACGCTTCGGCGCGCAGGTCGTGCTGAAGGGCGCCGGCACCATCATTGCCTCGCCTGGCAAGCCGCCCGTGGTCATCCGCGCAGGCAACCCGGGCATGGCGGTCGGTGGCATGGGCGACCTGCTCACCGGCTGTATTGCCGCAATGCTGGCGCAAGCGCTGTCGTCCCAAGATGCGGCGATCGTCGGCGCCTTGCTGCATGGCAGTTCAGGCGATGCCGCCGCGCGCGAGGACGGCGAACGCGGCCTGCTGCCCAGCGACTTGTTGCCGTGGTTGCGACGGTTGGCCAATCCGGTGCGACGATAAGCCATGCTCGACCTGTTCCTCCCCGATGCCGATGCCACCGCTGCACTGGGCGCGCGGCTGGCCGCAAGCCTGCCTGCGCACGCGGTGGTCGAGCTGCACGGGGATCTCGGGGCCGGCAAGTCCACCTTGGCGCGATCGCTGCTGCGGGCCCTCGGGGTGACCGGCACGATCCGCAGTCCGACCTACACCTTGGTCGAGCAATATTCGCTCGCCACCGGCGGAATGGCCCTGCATCTAGATCTCTATCGGATCGGCGACCCCGGCGAACTGGAATTCCTCGGGCTGGATGCCGGCGAAATCAGGCTATGGCTGGTGGAATGGCCCGAGCGCGGGCAGGGCGGGCTGCCGCTTCCGGATCTCAGGATCCATCTGGAGTTCGACGCTGCCGGTCGACGTTGCCGGCTCTTTCCTGCAAGCCCGGTGGGCGAGGATTGGTTGGCAGCGCTTACACCGAACCTAGCTTGCGGCACTTTGTTGCAAGACATGAATAGGAAAGCGCGGCAGGTTACGGATTATTAAGGGAAATACGCTTGCCAATCCTCATAACAAGTGCTTAACTCCGTGACATGCGCGTGAAGGGAATCAACCTGCAGCAGACACTCATGGGCGCCGCACTGATCAGTGCGTTGTGCTGGAATCTTGCACATGCCTCTGAAATCAAGGGCTTGCGCGTGAATGCCGGTGCCACCGGTACCCGCGCCGAACTGCTGCTGGACCGTGAAGGCCAGTACAAGCTGATCGATTTGCACAATCCTGACCGGCTCGCGGTGGATTTTCCCGACAGCACACTTCGCGGCGGCATGGCCTTGCCGCAGCCCGCTGGCGTGGTGAAAGCGGTGCGTAGCGGACAACCCGAGCCTGGCACGGTGCGCATCGTGTTCGATCTGGCCAGTAAAGTCTCCACGCTCAAACCACGCGTCGAGCAATCCGCCGATGGTCCGCGGCTGGTGCTGGAATGGCCAGGCGATGGCGTCTCCCTTGCAGCAAAGCCGGCACCGGCGGCAACGGTCCGCGCCGTCACCATCCAGCCAGACCCTATCGCGGAGATCGCGCGCAAGCTCGCTGATACGACGGTGGTTCCCACGCCCGTCGCCGCCAACCCGAGGGCAACCAATGCCGCGGCGACCGACCAGGTCATCGCCAGCGCGATGCCATCGGCAACGTCGATGCCAGGTGTGGTGGCGACCGGTATTCCTACGCGTATCGCGACAGGCCAATCGGCACCTGCCGTGGATGTGGCTCCGCCGCAAACGGTGGAACGCGAGCCAGCACCCGTGGCGCGGCGCACCATGCAGTCCGGCATGCGTCCGTTGGTGGTCGCGATCGATGCCGGCCACGGCGGCCAGGACCCGGGTGCGCGCGGCTTGAATGGTTCGCGCGAAAAAGACGTCACGCTTGCGATCGCACGCGAACTTGCGCGACAGGTCAACGCGACGCCAGGCCTCAAGGCATTCCTGACCCGCGACACTGACGAATTCATCCCGCTGCCGCAGCGTGCGCGACGTGCCACCGCCAACAAGGCCGACATCTTCCTGTCGATCCATGCTGATGCGGCCGAGAATCGCGGTGCGCGTGGTTCTTCCGTATATGTACTGTCCACTCGCGGCGCTTCGTCGCAGCGGGCACGCTGGCTGGCCGACAAGGAAAACGCCGCCGGCGTCATCGGTGGCGAGCGCGTGCGCGTCTCCGACAACACGCTGACGTCGGTCCTGCTGGACCTGACCCAGAGCGGCAACATGAAGGCCTCGGAAGATGCCGCCGACCACGTACTCAGCGGCTTGAAGCGGGTCGGCAACAACCACAAGCCTGACATCGAACGCGCGAATTTCGCGGTGTTGCGCACGTCCGACAAGATGCCGGCGATGCTGGTGGAAACCGCCTTCATCTCCAATCCCGATGAAGAAAAACGGCTGACCGATCCGAGTTTCCAGCGCACCTTGGCGTCGGCCATCCTGGATGGCGTGGACCATTATTTCTCGCGGCAACCGCCGCCGGGCACGCTGTACGCTGCACGCGCGCAGGCATCGCAATCTGCAAGTGCCGGGGCTGGCGGAAGCCCGTAATCCACCTGTCCGTGCGTTTCTGACGCCGGTAGAAGCGCACACTTCGAAGATTGGGTGCATTCAACGCGGCCTTCGGGTCCGGTCTTCAAGACGAACGAGTGCGTACGCGGTGTCCGCTAGAATTGGGGCGTGAGCATCCGCCAACCCATCATCCGTCAATTGCCGGACACCCTCATCAACCAGATCGCCGCCGGCGAAGTGGTCGAGCGTCCGGCGTCCGTGGTCAAGGAACTGGTCGAAAACGCCCTGGATGCCGGCGCGCGCCGCATCGATATCGATCTTGAAGAAGGCGGCGTCCGCCTGATCCGTATTCGCGATGACGGTGGCGGCATCGCGGCCGACGAATTGCTGTTGGCGGTGACCCGGCATGCGACCAGCAAGATCGCCAGTATTGATGATCTGGAGGCGGTGGCGACGCTAGGGTTTCGTGGCGAAGCCTTGCCGTCGGTGGCATCGGTCAGCCGCTTCTCGCTGACCTCGCGCCACCAAGCCGCGGAACATGGCGCGATGCTGCAGGTTGAAGGCGGTCGCATCGGCCAGGTCGCGCCGCAGTCGCATCCAACCGGGACCACGGTCGAAGTGCGCGACCTGTTCTACAACGTACCGGCGCGGCGCAAGTTCCTGCGTGCCGAGCGCACCGAGCTGTCGCATATCGAAGAGTGGCTGCGTTCACTGGCATTGGCGCGGCCCGACGTCGAGCTGCGGGTCTCGCACAACGGCAAACCATCGCGGCGCTGGAAGGGCGAGAGCGATCTGCTATCGGAAGTGCGCCTGCACGAAGCACTGGGCCAGGAATTCGCGCGTAACGCATTGCGCGTCGACCACAGTGGCGCCGGCTTGCGCTTGCATGGGTGGATTGCGCAGCCCGCATACAACCGTGCCAGCACCGACCAGCAATACCTGTACGTCAATGGGCGTGCGGTGCGCGACCGCAATGTCGCACATGCGGTACGCCAGGCCTTTTCCGACGTGTTGTTCCATGGGCGGCATCCGGCGTACGTGCTGTTCCTGGAACTCGATCCGCGCGGCGTGGATGTCAATGTGCATCCCGCCAAACACGAGGTGCGTTTCCGCGAATCGCGGCTGGTCCACGACTTCGTCTATCGCATGCTGCATGAAGCACTCGCGCAGACCCGCGCCGGCAGCATGCCCAGCCATGACGTGATGCATCCGGCATCGCATTCCACATCGAGCAGCTGGTCGATGCCACCTCCGCGCCAAGCCGGAATCGGTCTGCAGGTCAGCGATGCACCTGCAGCTTATGCCGCGCTCTATGCTGACCGCGCTTCAGAGGGTGTATCGGAGATTTTTGCGTCGATGCCTGCGAACGACGAGCAGGGCATGCCACCACTTGGCTTCGCCATCGCCCAGTTGCATGGCATTTATATCCTCGCCGAAAACGTCGACGGCATGATCGTGGTCGACATGCATGCCGCGCACGAACGCATCGGCTACGAAAAACTCAAGGCGGCGCACGATGGCACGGGCCTGCGCACGCAACCATTACTGGTGCCGGCCAGCATGTCGGTGTCCGAACGCGAAGCCGACATCGCCGAACGCGAGGCCGATGCCCTCGCCACATTAGGCTTCGAAGTCGCGCGTAGCGGCCCACAATCGCTGCTGATGCGCAGCGTGCCGGCGTTGCTGGCACAGGGCGATGTCGAAGCCCTGCTGCGCGATGTGCTTGCTGACCTACGCGAGCACGGGACCACGCGACGCATCGAGGAAACCCGCGATGAGTTGCTGTCGACGATGGCCTGCCATGGTGCCGTGCGCGCCAACCGGCGGCTGACCATCCACGAAATGAATGCATTGCTGCGCGAGATGGAAGCCACCGAGCGTTCCGGGCAATGCAACCACGGCCGTCCAACCTGGACGCGCTTCAACCTGGCGGAGATGGATCGATGGTTCCTGCGCGGACGATGACTACACCGGTAATCACGCTGCTGGCGGTTGCGCTGTTATGCGCTGCCTGCCAGCAAACCCCACCTCCCCCCAAGGCGGTCGACAACACGATGGCGCAAGAGGCGTTCTCCAAGCAGCAACAGGATTGGCGCGCCGAGCGCCTGGCAAAGCTGACCAAACCCGATGGCTGGGCCAGCCTGATTGGCCTGGATGTATTGGAGCCGGGTGCGCATCGGCTGGGCAGCGCCGCCGACAATGGCATTCGCCTCGCGATGGGACCCGCGCATCTGGGCATCCTGACCATTAAAAAAGAGGCATTGAGCTTCGCACCCGAACGCGGCGTCGAGGTCAAGGTCGACGATGCGCCGGTGCAGGGCATTGCCAGCCTGCGCGACGACACCAAACCGGACGGTCCGAGCAGGATCACCTTCGATGATGACAAGGGCGTGGCGACGGTGATCGTGCGTGCCGGTGGTTACCGGTTGCGGGTGAAACATGCCGATGCTGATACTCGCGCGCATTTCGCCGGGCTGGACTACTGGCCCGGAGGTACGGAGTGGCAGGTCAAGGCGCACTTCATCCCGAATCCTGCGGGCAAGACCATGCCAGTCGCGAACATCATTGGCAGCATCGACGAGATGGCGAATCCCGGTGTGCTGGAATTCCTGCATGCGGGCAAGACGTCCCGCCTGCAGGCACTGGATGAAGGCGAGGGCACGCTGTTCCTGGTGTTCGCGGACCGCACCAGCGGCCATGGCAGCTACGGTGCGGGCCGTTTCATCGACGCGCCGATGCCGGATGCGCAGGGCAATGTGGTGATCGACTTCAACCAGGCCTACAACCCGCCGTGCGCGTTCACGCCATTCGCGACCTGTCCCTTGCCGCCACCGGAAAACCGGCTCGACCTGGCGGTCGAAGCGGGCGAAAAGGCATACGCGAAATCCGCGCACTGACCCGTATTCGCATCGAATCCATATCGCATCCATCGTGCATTGAACAAGGATCTTCCATTGACTATGTGTCGTCTCCCGATTGTCTTGGGCTTCGTCCTGGCCTTGTCGCTCACGATGCCGATGGCGAACGCCGAACAAGCCAAAACCGCACCCGCCAAAAGCGACGTGCGCGCTACAGTCGCAGCCACTTCCGCTTCCAATGTCGCCACCATCAAGCGACCGTTGTTGTGGAAGGTGTCCGATGCCGACAACAACGTGTACCTGCTGGGCTCATTCCACCTGCTCAAGCCGGATGATTACCCGTTGCCGGCTGAAGTTGACCGCGCCTTCGACGATGCCGAATCGCTCCTTTTCGAGGTCGACCCGCGCGAGATGACGTCCCCGGAGACCATGGTCTCCGCACGCAAATACATGGCATACGCGCCGGGCAAGTCGCTGAGCAAGGTCCTGCCGAAGCCCACGTTGGAGAAGTTGGACCAGTTGATGGCTGCGGGCGGTGGTTCAGTGCAGGCGATGGAGCAGAGCGAACCATGGGCCGTGAGTCTTGGCTTGATCATGGGCGTGACCCGCGCGCTCGGGTTCAAGACGGACTTGGGGCTGGACCGCAACCTGATGGAACGCGCCGCGAAAGCGGGCAAGCCGACCGCGGGGTTGGAAACGGTGGATGCACAGTTGAGCGCGCTGGATTCAGTGCCGTACGCCGAACAGGCGCAGGGGCTGGATGAATTCCTCGACGATCCGATGAAAGCCAGCAAGCAGATGCAGGACATGCACGCGTGGTGGCGGGCCGGTGATGTCGCCAAGCTTGATAGCGCGATGCGCGTCGACATGGCCGAGAAAACGCCGATTTCCTACAAGACGCTCGACGTGGATCGCAACAATGCGTGGATGCCGCAGATCGAGCAGCGCCTGACCGGATCCAAGCATGACGACACGCTAGTGGTGGTCGGCAGCCTGCACTTGCTGGGCAAGGAGGGTCTGGTCGAGAAGCTACGCGCTAAGGGCTACAAGGTCGAGCGCATCTGCGATAGCTGCGACGCGGCCAACAAGAAATAACCGATGCCAACCAGGGACGGCTAGCCGGGTTCGCTCAGCATCACGATGCAATCCACCGGGCACGGCGGTACGCATAGCGCGCAGCCGGTGCATAGCGACTCGATCACCACGTGCATATGTTTGCTGGCGCCGATGATCGCGTCCACCGGGCAGGCTTGGATGCATTTGGTACACCCGATGCAGTCCGCTTCCACCACCATCGCGACCATCGGCCGTTGGTGCTCGCCGCGGCTGCGCTCGTAGGGCATCGCGGGTACGCCAAGCACGTGCGCCAATGCGCGTGCACCGGCATCGCCACCGGGCGGGCAATGATCGATCCCGACTTCGCCTGCCACCATCGCTTCGGCATAGGGGCGGCAGCCCTCAAAGCCGCATTGCCCGCATTGGGTCTGCGGCAAAAGACGGTCGAGGCGTTCGACCAGTTCCTTGGAACCAAGCGGCGCGCGTGCGCTCACTTCACCGGCATGCCCGGTTGCGCGCCGGCATCGGCATCCAGCAGCGTCAGGCCGCCGCCATCGAAGCCTGCCGACAGGATCATGCCTTCGCTGATGCCAAAGCGCATTTTGCGGGGCGCAAGGTTGGCGATGAACACCACGTTGCGGCCAACGAGTGCGTCCGGCTCGGCGTAGCTGGCGCGGATGCCAGAGAAGATCTGCCGCTGGCCAAGCTCGCCGGCATCCAGCAGGAAGCGTAAGAGTTTATCCGAGCCTTCGACAAAACCGCACTCAAGCACCTTGCCGATGCGCAGATCGAGCTTGGCGAAGTCGTCGATGCCGATGAACTCGCCCGATTGCTTGCTTGACTCTGCTGGTGCAGGTGCAGACGTCGTTGGTTTGCTCACGGCGACAGCTGGCGCGGCGGGGGCGGGCGTGAGTGTGTCCTTGCTGGCGTCGATCATGGCTTCGATATGCTTCGGGTCAATGCGGGTGAACAGGGGGCTGTAACTTTCGAGCTCTATGCTTTGGAACTGGGGAAAGCTGCCGATCATCTCGAATGGCAGAGGGGCATCCGAATGCGTTAGGAATTTCAGAGCATGCGCAGTCGTTTCCGGAAGAATTGGCTGAAGCGCGATGGTCAAATCCCTGAACATCGTTAGGCTTGCCCAAAGAACAATATTCAAGTCAGAGGCGCGCTCGGGCTCCTTTGCAAGACTCCACGGCGCGGTACGAGCAACGAATTCATTAGCCATGTCGGCGGCTGCCATCACCTCACGACAGACTCGTCCGAAGTCGTTCTTCTCGTAGTGCTTGACTGCGCGCTTCAGTGACCCAGAAACCCACACACACGTCGAGATTGCATCACCCTCAATATCACTTGGTTCTACCTTTGACTGCCATTGGGGGCCAAGAGCATCCACAGACTTCCGGATTCGATCCTGCTGCAATCTTGTTGTTATCAGCTTACCGTTGAACGATTTTGCTGCGATTGCGGCGCAACGGCTTGCCAAATTTGCGTACTTGCCCACAAGATCGGCGTTCACCCGCGCCATGAAGTCGCCCAGGTTGAGGTCGAGGTCGTCGACCCCACCGGAGGACTTGGCCGCGTAGTAGTAGCGCAGCGCTTCCGGCGTCAGACCGGCATCCAGATACGTCCGCGCCATCACGAAGGTGCCGCGCGACTTGCTCATCTTGGCGCCGTCCACGGTCAGGTAACCGTTGACGTGCAGCCGGGTCGGCGCGCGCATGCCGGCGCCGTTCAACACTGCAGGCCAGAACAGGCCGTGGAAATTGACGATGTCCTTGCCGAGGAAGTGATGCAGTTCGGTGTCGCTGTCCTTATGCAGGTAGGCGTCGAAATCGATACATCGAGCTTCGCACAGCGCCTGGAAACTCGACAGGTAACCGATCGGTGCGTCCAGCCAGACGTAGAAGAATTTACCGGGCTGGCCGGGAATCTGGAAGCCGAAATATGGCGCGTCACGTGAGATATCCCACGCGCGCAGGCCGCCTTCGGCATCCAGCCACTCGCGCAGCTTGGCTTTGACGCCAGGCACCGCGACATCGTTTTCAAGCCACTGGCGCAGGAAATCCTGGAACTGGCCGACTTCGAAAAAGAAATGCTCGGAATCGCGCAGCTCCGGCGTCGCGCCGGAGACCACCGACTTCGGTTCCTTGAGTTCGGTGGGCGCATAGGTCGCGCCGCAATGTTCGCAGTTGTCGCCGTACTGGTCGGGTGTGGCGCAATTCGGACAGATACCTTTGACGTAGCGATCAGGCAGGAACATGCCCCTTGCCGGATCGTAGAACTGTTGCACCGAGCGTTGTCCGATGTGGCCGCCCGCTTCCAGCGCTGTGTAGATCGCTTCGGTCATTGCACGGTTGCGCGGCGAGTTGGTCGAGTCGTAATGATCGAAGGCGACGCCGAACTCTGCGAAGTCGCGTTCGTGGCTGGCCTGGATGTCGGCGATGAAGGCTTCCGGCGTCACCCCGGCTTTTTCCGCAGCGAGCATGATCGGCGTGCCGTGAGTGTCGTCCGCACACACAAAGTACACCGTAGCGCCGGCCATGCGCCGTGCACGCACCCAGATGTCGGCTTGGATGTAGCCGACCAGGTGACCCAGGTGCAGCGGGCCGTTGGCATAGGGCAGGGCATTGGTGACGAGTGCGTTGCGGGGCATCGTGGGCATCAGTGCGGGCAGCCTGCGATTATCGCATGCAGCGTGATGCCTCCTTGAAGGCGAAACCCCGGCAAGCCGGGGTTCGAGGTACGTTTCGAGGCGATTGGATACGCGCTATTGCCGGATCCAGACCTGCTGCCGGCAGAAGAACGCGATGCAACCGGACATACCCAGTTTGCGGCCGCCATCCATCAACTCGAGCTTGGACTTGTAGGTCTTGCCGTTCTCCGGATCCAGCACGCGACCGCCGCTCCAATGCGCAGCACCATCCGGCTTGAGTCCCCAGAGGATCACCATGCCCTTGATCGGCTTGTCCTTGTTTGCACCGCCGCATTTCACGCAAAGCGGGTTCGGGCCCTCCTTCATGTCGAGGACTTCGGCTACACGACCGGCAAAATTGCCATCGCGCGCTTCGTAAATCTCCACGATCGATTTTGGCTTGCCCGTGGCGTCATCGATCGACGTCCAGCGCCCGGTTGGCGTCTCTTGTGCACCTGCTGCGGGCAGTATCGGGAGTGCGGATAACGCCAGCAGTGCAAGCAAGGTGGTGACGCGCATTTGAGGTTCCTCGTCCAGATATGGAAACGGCCCGCTGTCGGGCCGTTTCGTTAGTTCACACCATCGCCATCAATTCGCGCGAACCCAAGTGCCGGTCCGGCAGAAAATCGACTTGCAGCCGGTGACTTCGAGCTTGTTGCCACCATCAACCAACTTGATGCTCTTGACCTTGAAGTTGGTGTCTTCGGACGGCTTATAGCCCTTGCCGCCACCCCACACGCCATTCTTTTCGCTCATGTTCCACAAGGTGACCATGCCGACTACGGGCTTGTCCTTGTGCTCGTCACTGCACGTGGTGCAGATAGCCGGCAAGCCCAGGTTCTCGACAATCTTCGCGGCCATCGTGCCGTTCTTGGTCATGTAGACCTCGGTAACGGTCATCGGCTTATCGGTCTTGTCGTCCAATGTCTTCCACTTGCCGATCGGCGACGTATGCGTCTGGGCCGATGCAGCGAAAGCGATCGAGGCGAGCGCGACGGTGAGAATGAGCTTGCGCATGGAGTGTCCCCTCCCAGGGAATAAGTGGACGCGATGGCGTCCTGCCCGTGTTTTATACCGCATTCGATGCCGTATGGAGTATGGTCAGGCCAGACATTCAGCGTGCGCTGGGCGGGGCCTCATGAACGGTTCATCGACCTGCCAGCCGTTACACTTCCTGCATCACGTTGTGAGTCCAATCCATGCCACGTCTACATCCCCACGCCGTGCAAGGCGAACTCAAGCCGCTCGCCAATGTCCGCAACATCATCGCGGTGGGCTCCGGCAAAGGCGGGGTGGGCAAGTCCACGACCGCCGTGAATCTAGCGTTGGCTTTAGCTGCTGAAGGACTTGCAGTCGGCGTACTCGATGCCGATGTCTACGGCCCCAGCATCCCGATGATGCTCGGCCTGTCCGGGCGTCCGGACAGCCCGGATGGCAAGACCATCCAGCCGATGCATGCGCACGGGCTTGAGGCGATGTCGATCGGCCTGCTGGTGGACCAGGACACGCCAATGATCTGGCGCGGCCCGATGGCCACGTCGGCACTCACCCAATTGCTCAATGAAACCCGCTGGGGCGACCTTGACGTGCTGGTGGTCGACTTGCCGCCTGGCACGGGCGACATCCAGCTCACGATGGCCCAGAAGATCCCGGTCGCGGGCGCAGTGATCGTGACCACACCCCAGGACATCGCCACATTGGATGCGCGCAAGGCGCTGAAGATGTTCGAAAAGCTCGGCATCGCCACGCTGGGCCTGGTCGAGAACATGGCGGTGCATGTATGCACGAACTGCGGTCATGCCGAGCACATTTTCGGCAAAGGCGGTGCGCAAAAGATGTCCGCGCAATACGACGTGCCGGTGCTGGGTTCGCTGCCGTTGGAGATCGCCATTCGCGAGCAAGGCGATGGCGGCGTGCCGATCGTGGCGGCACAACCTGATTCGGCGGCGGCACTCGCCTATCGCGAGATCGCCAAAGCCTTGCTGGTGGCGCTGGACCAGCGGCCGAAAGTCCGCACCTCGATCATGGCCTCGCTGCTGGGCGGCTGAGCATTGGCCCCAAGCCCGGCACGCAACGCCGTAGAATCGCGGGCTG